>JBGVOA010000030.1:0-3214 GCA_045126095.1 Christensenellales bacterium
CGGCTACCAATCCGCCTGGGGCCCGGAGGTCCGCGCCGCCGTGGACGAGTGGAACGCCATCGTTGACGCACATTATTCCGCGGATCCTGCTGAAGGACTTTCCCAGACCCGCGCGCTGGGCGAAATCAACCGGTTCATGCAGGCCAAGGACATCGCTGTTGGTTCTGCCGGCTCCCTGCCCGGCGACATGCAGCGGCTTTTCCGCCCCGGCAGCCGCGACACCTATCACATGGAATACGGCTTCTCCAACATGGGCTACGAAACCAACGGCGCCCTGGGCGTGAAGCTTGCCGCGCCGGACGCGGAGGTCTATACCTTCTTCGGCGACGGTACCTACATGATGGCCCACTCCGAGCTGCTGACCTGCGTGCAGGAGGGTCTGCGCGTCCATTTCTGCCTGTTTGACAACAGCGGCTGGGGCTGCATCGAAAACCTGCAGTGCAACCAGGGCGGCGATACCTTCGGTACCGTGTTCCGTTACCGGAATCCCAAAACCGGCGAGCTGGACGGCCCCATCCTGCCCATCGACTTTGCGAAGAATGCCGAAGCCTACGGACTGAAGGCCTACACCATCCGCACGGTGGAAGAGCTGCGGACGGCCCTGGCTGACGCGCTGACGCAGCCTAAGCCCGTGCTCTACGACATCAAGGTGCTGCCCGGCTCCATGACCCCCGGCTACGAGAGCTGGTGGCGCGTGGGTGTGGCGGAGGTCTCCACGCAGGAGCGCGTCCGGGCGGCGTATGATGATCTGATGGCGCATGTGAAGGAGACGAGAGAGTTCTGATCCTATGCCAATAGGCTTAATTGCAGCTGCCGCATTCTCCCTCGGTCGCCTGCGGGCGACAGCTCCCTCCCGGAGGGGGCCTGGGGCTGAGTGCTGCTTGATTCTTCCTATGTGTGACATCTCGTCCGCAACAAGGAAGCCGATAAGGCTCCCTCCGGGAGGGAGCTGGATTCGCCCGGAGCTTGAAAAGCGCCGGGCGAAGACTGAGGGAGAATGCGCGAGCCGCACTCCCGCTCACCAACAAAAGGAGGACAACATCATGCTGAATCCCAACAAGGTCAAGCTTGCCATTGCTCCCATCGGCTGGACGAACGACGATCTGCCCGACCTGGGCGCGGAAAACACCTTCGAGCAGTGCGTGAGCGAAATGGCCCTCGCCGGCTTCAAGGGCAGCGAAATCGGCAACAAGTATCCCCAGGATGTGGACGTCCTCAAGCACAAGCTGGACGTGCGCGGCCTGCAAATCTGCAACGCCTGGTTCTCCACGCTGTTCACCAGCGAACCCTATGAGGTGACGATTCGCAACTTCATCGCCCACCGCGATCGCCTGCATGCCCTGGGCGCGAAGGTGATTGGCGCGTCCGAGCAGGGCAACTCCATCCAGGGCAAGCCCCTCAACATCTTTGGCGCGGACAAGCCCGTGTATACGAAGGAGCAGTGGGAGCTGATCGCCCGCGGCTACAACGAGCTGGGCGCCCTGGCGCAGGAAAAGGGCATGACCCTCACCTGCCATCACCACATGGGCACCGGTGTGCAGACGGCGGAGGAGATCGATACCTTCATGTCCGTGATTGACCCGGAGAAGGTGTTCCTGCTGTTCGACTCCGGCCACCTGACTTTCGCGGGCATCGACCCCGTGCCGGTGCTGGAGAAGTACATCGACCGCATCCGCCACGTCCACCTCAAGGACGTCCGCCTGTCCATCCGCGACAAGGCCCGCGAGGAGGGCTGGAGCTTCCTGCAGGCGGTACGCGAGGGCGTCTTCACCGTGCCCGGCGACGGCGACGTAGATTTCGCGCCCATCTTCGATATTCTGGAAAAGTCCGGCTACGAGGGCTGGGTGGTGGTCGAGGCCGAGCAGGATCCCGCCAAGGCCAATCCCTTTGAGTATGCCAAGAAGGCCCGCGCCTACATCGCGGAAAAGACCGGCCTGTAAGATGAAGGAATAAGTAATAGTGAATAGTGAAGAAGTGTATGGTGTCGGGCGTTGGCTCACTAACTGAAGCTCTTCACTATTCACTTTTCACTCTTCGCTATTCACTCGGAAGGAGGCCGTTTATGGACGACTTCGCCCTTTCCCTCAAGTACGCGCCCGTCATCCACTTCGACATGGCCGAAACCATCCCCCTGGCGGCGGTGGGGTACACCGCCTTCCGGGAGGAAATGCGCAGTGACTCGTTCCCCAAACGGACCGTAAAGCCTGACGACTGCGGGCTGGTGATCGAGTACGCGCTGTACTGGGATTTCGATATCCAGCACATGTACGACCTGGAGCACATCTGGGTGTATGTGGCGGCGGACGGTCAGGTGACCCGCGCGGAGGCCAGCTTCCACGGCAAGTACCTGACGCTGTGGGAGCCGGAGATGTGCTTTGCCCGACTGCCGGAGGAAACCCACGTTCACGCCTTCTGCCAGCCGGGGAAGCATGCCTTTTTGCCGGACGGGCAGCTGTTCCGCCTGATTCCCGGGTGGAAGGAATGCTGCGAAGCCGCCGGCGGCCCGGTGCTGGTGGGCGGCCCCTTCGTCGGGGCGTACCAGCCTACGCCGGAGGATGACCGCCGGTGCCAGGCGTATATCCGGGAGAAGTATGCCTTCACCCCCACGCTGATATTTGACGGCGGCACGGTGATCGCCGGAGACCTCCTGCGCCCGTGGAATGCGCTCAAAGCGGAGATCCCCGGCAGGATTGCGGCCCTGTGCGGCGAATTGAAACCATAAACCATCACAAAGGAGCTGTCCGACATGAAGTACCTGCCCCGACAGAACCGTCAGCGGCTTGAAGCATGGCGCAAGGAGCTGAAGAACCACCTGTACACCCCTGTTGACACGGTGGATTTTGCGGGCTTCACGACCTTCGACCGCCTGACGCCGGAGGACGCGGCGAACCGCGCCATGCAGCCCTTCCCTGCGGGAACAAAGTGGGGCGCCTGCTGGGAGTATGCCTGGTTCCGGGCGGACTTTGCGCTGCCGGAGGCTTGCTGTGGCCGCCGGGTGATCCTCCTGCCGGGCGTGGGCGGCGAGCAGTTGATCTATGTGGACGGCGTCGCGGCAGGCAGCAACGACAAGGGGCGCGATTATGTGACCCTGCGCCGGGAGGGCCAGGCGGGCGAGCGCATTTCGGTGCTGATCGAGAGCTACGCCGGGCATGGCGCGCGCCTGGAGGAGATGCCGCCTTGTCCGCCGGAGCGCGCGGCCATCCCGCCCGTGCCG
>JBGVOA010000031.1:0-1998 GCA_045126095.1 Christensenellales bacterium
CTCCTGGCGGTGAAGGATGCCTCCGGCAAGGTGAGCGAGCGGGTGTACATCCTGCCCCCGGACCTGATGGCCGAGCGCTGGACGGGCCGCCGCATCAAGCCCTATGAAGCGGAGGCCCTCTCCGGCATCCGGGATGTGCGCTATGTGGAGCAGTTTGAAGGCGACCTCCATGCCCTGTGCGCAGGCGGACATTACTCCGCCGGCAGCAGCGACATTGCCCACATTTACCTGGATCTGTTCCGCGTCAGCCCCAAGGACATTGACCGTCCTGCCCACAAGCTGCTGAAGCGCATCCAGGCGGATTACCCCTACCTGCAGGTAGAGAATGCCAACGCCATCCTTCGGAGACTTCGTCTCATTAAACAACCGTGCGAAATTGCCGCCATCCGTAAGGCGGAGAAGGTCACCGGCGAGGGCATCCTGGCGATGATGAAGGCCAGCAAACCCGGCATGTACGAATACCAGTACAAGGCGGAATTTGACTACGCCCTCAGCCAGCACAGCCCTCAGGGCCCCGGCTTCCCGTCCATCATCAGCGCCGGTGCGAACAATTTCTGCATCCACTATTACAGCTACACCGGCCAGGCCCATGACGGCGACATGATCCTCAACGACGTGGGCGCCCAGCATGACTCCCTCATGACCGACGTCAGCCGCGGCTTCCCCTGCAATGGACGCTTCTCCGACAAGCAGAAGCTCCTGTACAACTGCGCGCTGCAGACCTCCAACCACCTGTTTGACATCATCAAGCCGGGCTACTCCATGGCGGAGGTGGACGGAGAGATCCGCCGCTACAACGCCCAGCTGCTGGTGGACGCAGGCGTGCTGGACTAGGTCGAAAACGTTGGCAAGTACATGTGGCATGGCGGCGCGCATCATGTGGGCTACGACGTGCATGACGTGGTCGCCCGCCCGGAGAAGGTCGCCCCCGGCATGGTATTCTGCGTGGACGTGGGCATCTACCACGAGGAGTGGGGCATCGGCTTCCGCCTGGAGGACAACTGCCTGGTCACCGAGGATGGGTGCGAGAATCTGTCGGCGGCCATTCCGCGTACGGTGGAGGACATCGAGGACGTCATGCGAAAGGGTTGATCCTTTTCAACGGGACAAAATTTTCCCAATCCGCTGCACATTTTGTAATTGACGAATGTACGGGAACTTGGTATACTTAAGACAGATAATGTCCCAATATGGACATTTCGAGGTCAGAATACCTGACCATCTTGAAGGAGGTAATCAACATGCAGAACATTCCTGTTGTCAAGCTCGGCCTTGTGGCCGTGTCCCGTGACTGCTTCCCCATCACCCTGAGCGAGAAGCGTCGTGCCGCCATCGCTGAGAAGTGCGGCCAGAAGAACCTGGAGATCGTTGAGATCAAGACCACCGTTGAGAACGAGAAGGACATGCTCAAGGCCGTTGAAGAGCTCAAGGCCAACGAGTGCAATGCCTGCGTGGTGTTCCTGGGCAACTTCGGCCCCGAAACCCCCGAGACCCTGATCGCCAAGTACTTCGACGGCCCCTGCATGTTTGTGGCTGCCGCTGAGGGCGACGGTGACATGATCAACGGCCGCGGCGACGCTTACTGCGGTATGCTGAACTGCTCCTACAACCTGGGCATGCGCCACCTGAAGGGCTACATTCCCGAGTATCCCGTGGGCACCGCTGAGGACCTGGCCGGCATGATCGCCGAGTTCGTGCCCATCGCCCGCGCTGTCATCGGCGTGAAGAACCTGAAGATCATCACCTTCGGCCCCCGTCCCTTCGACTTCCTGGCCTGCAACGCGCCCATCGCGCCGCTGTTCAAGCTGGGCGTCAACGTCCAGGAGAACTCCGAGCTGGACCTGCTGAAGGCCTACAAGGAGCACGCCAACGATCCCCGCATTCCCGCCAAGATCAAGGAGATGGAGGAGGAGCTGGGCGAGGGCAACAAGATGCCCGGCATCCTGCCCAGGCTTGCGCAGTATGAACTGACCCTGCTCGACTGGATCGAGGCCAACA
>JBGVOA010000032.1:0-2147 GCA_045126095.1 Christensenellales bacterium
TTTCGCCCTCTGCGGCGAATCGCAGGATCCATTGCCCGCCTTCGCTGCTGTTGGAAGAGCAGTTTGAGGAGGGCGAAAGCATCTATGCGGCTGAAGGAACTGCCGGTCACGAACTGGCCGAGCACCTAATCCGCAAGTATCTGAAGCTGCGAACCAAGCGCCCGACTTCAGAGTACTACACCGACGAACTGCTTTCTGCCGTTAATGAGTACGTTTCCTTCGTGATCGGCGAGATTGAAACCGCCCGGCGTGAATGCAAACAGCCCGTCATTGTGGTGGAGCAGCGCGTGGACGCATCTGAATATGTCGACAACTGCTTTGGCACCGCTGATATGGTGATTATCACCGACAAGACAGCGCACGTGATTGACCTGAAGCTTGGCAAAGGCGTAGAGGTTCACGCTGAAGAAAATCCGCAGCTCATGATCTACGGTCTGGGTGTCCTCCACATGGCCGAGTCCCTGTACGACATTGAAACTGTGCGAATGACAATTTTCCAGCCCCGCCTGTACAACGTTTCAAGCTGGGAGGTTGAGCCGGAATACCTGAAGCGCTGGGGTGAAGAGGTTCTCCGCCCTGCAGGCGCACAGGCCATGATCGGTGCAGGCGAATTCGCTGCAGGCAGCTGGTGCCGGTTCTGCAGAGCGCGAAACCAGTGCCGCGCCCGGGCAGAGCACTTCCTGGACATGGCGAAGCTGGATTTCAAACAGCCTGCGCTGCTGTCTGACGAAGAGATCGCGGACATCATCAGCAAAGCAGATGAACTGTCCAAATGGGCATCCGACATCTATGCGTTTGCTCAGGAACAGGCCATCAGCTTCGGCAAGCACTGGCCCGGCTACAAGGTGGTCGAAGGTCGAAGCAACCGTAAATACACATCCGACGAAGAGGTCATTCAGGCAGCCGAAGCAGCTGGCTATAAAGACATCTTCCGCAAGTCGCTCATCGGCATCACTGAAATGGAGCGCCTGATGGGCAAAGAACAATTCAACACTATCCTGGGCCGTCTGGTGTATAAGCCAAAAGGCAAGCTTGCGCTGGTTCCGGATTCGGATAAGCGCGAAGCAGTAAGCACCAGCTCTGCACAGGCCGATTTTGAGGAGGTTTGACTATGAATAAGAATCCTAACAAGGTTATCATCCCTTGCCGTTTTTCCTTCCTGCACTGCTGGGAACCCGATTCCGTGAACGGCAGCGAACCCAAGTACTCCGTATCCGCCATTATCCCCAAGAGCGACACCGCAACTATCAATCGCATCAAGGCCGCCATTGAAAATGTAAAGAAGGAATCCAAGGACAAATGGGGCGGCAAGCTTCCCCCTAATCTGAAGCTACCCCTGCGCGACGGCGATATTGATCGCCCCGAGGACGATGCCTACGCGGGCTGCTATTTCCTGAATGCCAATAGCCGCCAGGCACCCCAGGTGGTGGACAAACACGTTCAGCCCATCCTGGATCAGAGTGAAGTATACTCCGGCTGCTACGGCGCGATCTCTGTGACCTTCTATGGCTATAACTCCAACGGAAATCGTGGCATCGCGGCAGGCCTGGGCAACATTCAGAAGCTCAAGGACGGTGAGCCCCTCGGCGGTCGATCCAACGCAGCGGATGAATTCCAGTCCGTCGAAGATGAGGATTTCCTGACCTGATATTGACGCAGGATGGCAACTGAGTCCAAAGCTCGGTTGCCATCCTCCCCTCGTGGAGGTGAGAATACATGTCGGTGCTGGCCATCGATATTGAAACCTATTCCGAAGTAGACCTGCCCAAGTGTGGCGTGTACGCCTACACAGATCACCCCAGCTTTGAGATCCTCCTGTTTGCCTACGCTTTCGACGAGGAACCCACACAGATTGTTGATCTGAAATGCGGTGAGCGTTTGCCGGATCGTGTGGTGGAAGCTCTTATGGATCCTACCGTTACCAAGGTGGCCTTCAACGCGGCATTTGAAAGAACATGCTTATCCCGATTCCTGGGTGTGCCGCTGTCGCCAGTTGCCTGGCAGTGCACAGCTGTTCAGTCTGCCATGCTGGCCCTGCCGCTGTCACTGGATGGTGTTGGTGAGGTGCTGAACATCGAGCGAAAGAAACTCAAGGAAGGCAGCGATCTGGTCAGGTATTTTTCACTCCCCTGTAAGGCGACTGCCTC
>JBGVOA010000033.1:0-3504 GCA_045126095.1 Christensenellales bacterium
CGGCTCAGGTCGAAGGGCAGCTCCAGGTAGTGATCGCGGAAGGCGTTGTTCTGCTCCGCATCCAGTACCTCCAGCAGGCAGGAGGCAGGATCGCCGCGGTAGTCGTGGCTCATCTTGTCGATCTCGTCAAAGAGGAAGACGGGATTCATCGTGCCCGCCTGCTTCAGGCCGGAGATGATGCGGCCCGGGATCGCGCCCAGGTACGTCCGGCGATGGCCGCGAATTTCCGCCTCATCGCGCACGCCGCCCAGGGACATCTGCACAAACTTGCGCCCCACCGCGCTGGCAATCGCCCGCACGATGGAGGTCTTGCCCACGCCGGGAGGGCCCACGAAGCACAGGATCGGACCCTTCATGTCCTTCTTCATCTGCAGCACCGCCAGGTACTCGACGATGCGCTCCTTGACCTTTTCCAGGCCGTAGTGATCCTTCGCCAGCACCTTGCGGGCGCGGGTCAGGCTGAGGTTGTCCGCCGTTTCCTTGCCCCAGGGCAGATCGAGGATCCACTCGATGTAGGTGCGGGCCATGCCGACCTCCGGCGTGCCGGGGGCCATGCGGGAGAGGCGCTCGAGCTCCTTCTCCACCCGCTGACGAGCCTCATCATTGAGGGGCGTTTTGAGCATGCGCTCGCGCAGCTCCTCGGTATCGGTAGCCTCCGCATCGCCCAGCTCAGTCTGGATGGCCTTGACCTGCTCGCGGAGGTAGTAGTCCTTCTGGTTGCGCTCGATCTGCTTCTTGACACGGGCCTGCACCTGCTTCTCCACGCCCACCAGCTCGATCTCCCGGGCCAGGATGGTGCACAGCACATCCAGGCGGGCCGCCACATCGGTCTCCTCCAGCACCTTCTGACGATCCTCCAGGCGGGTGAGAACATTGGCGGCAATGATATCGGAGATCTGCGCCGCGTCCTCCACCTCGCGGATGGAAGCCACCGTCTCATGGGACACGCGCTGGCTGGCCTGGCCGTACTCCTCAAAGAAGTCCTTGACCGCACGCACCAGGGCTGCCACCTCGATGTCGTCCGCCGTGCAGGTGTCCTCCACCGGGCGGACGTCGCCCATAAAGCAGGGGTCCTCCTGGGTCATGCGCTCCAGCACGGCACGCCTCTCGCCCTCCACCAGCACGCGCAGGCTGTCGCCGGGCAGGTTCATCACCTGACGGATCACGGCCACCGTGCCCATCCGGCACAGGTCCTCCGCCTCGGGATCCTCCACCTCCGTGTCCTGCTGCGCGGTGAGGAAAATGCGCTGATCGGTGGTCATCGCCGCCTCCAGCGCCGCCACGGAGCGGGGGCGGCCCACATCAAAATGCAGCACCATATAAGGGAACACCATCAGCCCGCGCAGTGCCAGCACAGGCATCCTGATCGACTTTTTCTTTGCCATAAAACCTCCTGAAAACCGCGAATCACGGCATAAGCGCCGCCTCCGCGCTGCCCGATGCAGCCCGAAAACCTCTGCAGACGGCCCAGCCGCCCGCAGCCATATTCTGTCACGCCGGAATCGCAGAATCCGGCAAGCCTATTATACATAGAAAGAACTTTTTTGCAAGCATTTTTCTACATTATATTACCCCATCGGCCTTTGCACCGGCGGACGCAGCTGCCGCAGGGGCCGCCGCCAGCATTTCCCCTGCCCTGCCGGCGGACGCAGGCGCCTGGGCCGCTTCGCTCTCCAGGAGCATGCAGGAGAGAACCTCCGCCAATTCCGTCACAGCAATGATTTCGATGCCTGTGATGTGCGCCGCCTCCTGGGCGTTTTCCTCCGGGATGCAGACCCGTCTGAGCCCGGCCCGCTTGGCCGCCGCGACCTTCTCCGGCACGCCGCCCACCGCACGGACGCGGCCCTGCACGGTGATCTCCCCGGTGATGGCGGTTGTGCCGTCCACAGGCCTGCCCGTCATGGCGGACAGAGCCGCCAACGCCATCGCCGCGCCCGCCGAGGGGCCGTCCACCGGCGCGCCGCCGGGAAAGTTGATGTGCAGGTTGCGCCGCCCCAGGGGATGGCCCATCGCCTCCAGCAGGGTGCGCACGTTTTCCGCCGATCCCCGCGCGGTGGACTTGCGGCGCATGCGGTGCCCCTCCTGGCCCAGTTCCTCTTCCTCGATGATGCCCGTTACCGTCACGCGGCCCTCGCCCGGCGTTACCACCGCCTCGATGTCCAGGAGCGACCCCTGCTGGCTGCCAACCACCGCCAGACCGTGGACGCAGCCCACGCGGCTGGCCTGATCCGCTGTCTGGGCAGGTCGCGGGGCGTAATGGCCGCTCTGCACCACCCAGGCCACGTCGTCCGCTGTGATGTCCGTGCGCGATTCCATCTGCGCCAGGCCTGCCGCCATCTGCACGATGTTCACCGCATCGCGCCCGCATTCCGCATAGCGCCCGATGGTGGCGGCGTCTGCCTCACAGAGGCTGTAGCCTGCCCGCTGCGCCGCGCCAAGGGCGATGCCCGCCAGCTCCTCCGGCGTAAGCGCACGGAAGAAGATCTCCATGCAGCGGGAGCGCAAAGCGGGGCTGATCTCCTGGGGGCTGCGGGTCGTCGCACCGATGAGGCGGAAGTCCGCCGGCAGTCCATCGCGGAAGATCTCGCGGATGTAGCGCGGCACGGACATGTCGTCCGGATCGTAGTAGGCGCTCTCCAGCATCACCTTGCGGTCCTCCAGCACCTTGAGGAGCTTGTTCAGCTGCACCGGATGCATTTCGCCGATCTCATCCAGGAACAGCACGCCGCCGTGGGCTTTCGTCACCGCGCCGGGCTTGGGCTGGGGCACGCCCTGGGCGCCCATGGGCCCTGCGCCCTGATAGATGGGGTCGTGGACGGAGCCGATGAGCGGATCGGCGATGGCCCGTTCGTCAAAGCGGACGCAGGTGGCGTCCACCTCGATGAAGGGCGCATCCTCCCGGAAGGGCGTGCCCTCGCTCTGCCGGGCCGCCTCCAGCGCCAGACGCGCCGCGCAGGTCTTGCCCACCCCGGGCGGGCCATAAATCAGCACATGCTGGGGATTGGCCCCGCAGAGAATGGCCTTCAGGCTCCGGATACCCTCCTCCTGCCCAACGACCTCCGCAAAGCTGGCCGGACGAACCCGCTCCGCCAGCGGCTCCGAGAGATGGATAGCCCGCAGGCGCGTGAGCTTATCCATCTCCTTTGCACTGTGGCTCCCCGGCGCAGACGACGGCGGACGCTGTGCCCTGAGCTGCCGCATGAAGTAAAGCCCCACCACGATGGTGACCGCCAGCTGAATGCACATCAGGATCACCGCAAACATGTTCTGCCTCCCTCCAATGGCATTGCTGCCTCTTTTTGCACAGTCTTTCCCGCCAGGCTAAAAGCCATTCCAGGCACCATATATGGCGCTCCGCTTGTGCGATCCGGGCAGCTTTAGACCAGATTGCCTCGCCCTTTTCCAGGATTCTCCGCATTTTGTACTCCGATTGTTCATGTACAAATAAAGTGTGTGTTCTGCTTGCAATATACAACATGTTGTGATAGAATATCCCCTGCGAGG
>JBGVOA010000034.1:0-3819 GCA_045126095.1 Christensenellales bacterium
GTCTCGTTGGCTGTGAAGGCGGCCTCGGCGATGGCCTCAATGGCGCTGTCCTCGAAGGTCAGCAGCACGTTGTCCACGGCCAGCAGGGCCTTGTACTGCAGCGTGAGCGCGTTGTCCGGCTGAGTCAGGATGCGCTGGAAGTCCTCACGGGTCAGGGACTGCAGGTGTACATGCACCGGGAAACGGCCCTGCAGCTCCGGGATCAGGTCGCTGACCTTGGCCACATGGAAGGCGCCGGCAGCGATGAAGAGCATATAATCCGTCTTCACGGGGCCGTATTTGGTGTTGACGGTGCTGCCCTCAACGATGGGCAGGATGTCGCGCTGCACGCCTTCCCTGCTGACGTCCGGGCCGCTGCCGGCACGGTGTCCGGCAATCTTGTCGATCTCGTCGATGAACACGATGCCGTTCTGCTCGGCGCGCTGGATGGCCTCCTCGTGCACGGCGTCCATGTCGATCAGCTTGTCGCTCTCCTGGCTCTCCAGGATGCGGCGGGCTTCGCGCACCTTCATGCGGCGCATGCGGGTCTTGCGGGGCATCATGTTGCCCATCATGTCGCCCAGGCTGATGGAGTTGCCGCCAACGTCCAGCGTGGGTGCGGCCTCCTCCACCTCGATCTCCAGCTCTGTGTCCTCCAGTTCGCCGCGCATCAGCTGCTGGCGGATCTCCTCGCGCTTGCTGCCGACCTCAGGGGTATCGTCCTCCACGGGCTGCGGGGTCTTGGTGCGGCCCAGCAGGAAATCCAGATTCAGACCCTGGCTTGCAGGCTTTTTCGGCGGATTCACGATCAGGCCGACCAGCTTGTCCTCCGCAATGACCCGCGCGCGGGGCTCCACGCGGCGGACGTGCTCGTCCTTGACCATGCGGATGGCGTTCTCCACCAGGTCGCGCACGATGCTCTCCACATCTCGGCCGACATAGCCGACCTCGGTGAACTTGGTGGCCTCCACTTTCACAAAGGGCGCGGCCACCAGCTTGGCCAAACGGCGGGCAATCTCGGTCTTACCCACGCCCGTGGGGCCGATCATCAGGATGTTCTTCGGGCTGATTTCATCGCGCATGCTCTCGTCCACCATGGAGCGGCGGTAGCGGTTGCGAAGCGCGATGGCCACGGATTTCTTCGCCTCGTCCTGACCGATGATGTAGCGGTCAAGCTCGCGGACGATCTGACGAGGGGTCAGTTCTGCCATGTCTGCTCAACCTCCTTACACGTCTTCAACGATGATATTGTCGTTGGTGTACACGCAGATGGATGCGGCGATGTGCAGCGCCTTCTCGGCGATCTCATGGGCGGAAAGATCGGTGTTCTCCACCAGCGCGCGGGCGGCAGAAAGCGCGTAATTTCCACCGGAGCCGATGGCGACCACGCCGCTGTCAGGCTCCATCACTTCGCCTGTGCCGGAAAGCACCAGCAGCTGCTCCTTGTCCGCAACGATCATCATGCAGTTCATCTGCCGCATGCCCTGTTCGCTCCGCCACAGCTGGGCCAGCTGAACAGCGGCCCGCTCCAGGTTGCCGTTGCACTGGGTCAGCTTCTCCTCAAACTTGTCAAACAGGGTGAAGGCATCCACCACAGTGCCTGCAAAGCCAGCGACCACCTTGCCGCCATAAAGCCTGCGCACCTTGCGGGCGTTGGACTTGAAGATCACGCTTTCGCCCATGGTCACCTGACCATCACCGGCGATGGCGATCCTGCCATCCTTGCATACGGCGCAGATGGTCGTGCCCCTGAGTTCAATGCTCATATCGTTCCCTCCGGATATCAGAATATATCGGAACAGATTTCTCCGTTCCGATATCGATGATAGCACAAAAGCTTGAAGTCAGCATGAAACGTCGTCCGAATTATACATTTTGCTGCTCCAATCCCGCATAAAGGCGAGCGAACGCTCGGAAATAGCAGTGTAGCGCTCCTGCTTGTTGCGGATTTTCTTGTGCTGCTTGTCCACGACAAGGCCATCAATGAGGCCAAAGGCGCAGTTCATGGGCTGGAAATGCTTGTTGGGGGTGGAAACGTAGCGGCCCATCGCGCCCATGGCGGTGATGCCGGGAAGTTCCACCGTACCCAGGCCGCGCAGATCGCGTCCCAGGGACAGGCCGCACAGAAGACCGCTGGCTGCGCTCTCCACATAGCCCTCAACACCGGTCATCTGACCCGCGAAGTAGCACTGCGGACGGTTCACCATCTCGAAATGCGCGTTCAGGAAGCCAGGAGAATGCAGGAAGGTATTGCGGTGCATCACGCCGTAACGGGCGTATTCCGCGTTTTCCAGACCGGGGATCATGCCGAAGATACGCTTCTGCTCCGGCCACTTCAGGCGCGTCTGGAAGCCGACGAGGTTGTACAGCGTGCCTTCTGCGTTGTCCTGGCGCAGCTGGACGACCGCATAGGCCTCCTTGCCCGTGCGGGGATCCACCAGGCCGACGGGCTTCATTGGGCCAAAGGCCAGCACCATGCGGCCGCGGCGGGCCATGGATTCCACAGGCATGCAGCCTTCAAAGACCTTCGTTTCCTCAAAGCCGTGGATCTCTGCGGTTTCGGCCTCCAGCAGCGCATCCACAAAGGCGTGGTACTCCTGCTCGCTCATGGGGCAGTTGAGATAGTCGTCTCCCCTGCCGTAACGGCTCTGGCGGAAGACACGCTCCATATTCAGCGATTCCAGCGTGACGATGGGCGCAGCGGCGTCGTAGAAATTCAGCGTATCCAGACCGGGCAGCTGGGCGATCTTCTCGCTCAGTGCATCGGAGGTAAGTGGGCCGGTGGCGATGATGACGGGACCATCGGGGATCTCTGTCACTTCGCGCGCCTCCACCGTTACCAACGGATGCTCGCGCAGGGCTTTGGTGATGTAGCCGCTGAAGGCGTCGCGGTCGACCGCCAGCGCACCGCCTGCGGGCACGCGCGCATGGTCAGCCGCCGCCATGATCAGCGACTTGCACAGGCGCATCTCCTCCTTCAGCAGGCCCACCGCGTTGGTCAGCCGGTCGGAGCGCAGGGAGTTGGAGCACACCAGCTCTGCAAAGAGCGGGCTGTGGTGCGCCGGGGACATCTTCTCCGGCTTCATTTCGATCAGCGTCACGCGGACGCCCTGCAGGGCCAGCTGCCAGGCAGCTTCACATCCTGCAAGGCCCGCGCCGACAACTGTTGCATGCAGATCACTCATCGGCGTCCTCCGCATTCTCCTGCTGCACCTCCACGCGGCAGCGGCAGGTTTCGTTGGCGCACAGGTGCCACATTTCGCCCTTGCGGCCGCGCTTTTCCACCATGTAGCCTCCACACTGGGGGCAGGCAGCCGTCACAGGCTTCTCCCAGGATACAAAATCGCAATCCGGGTAGCGCTCACAGCCGTAGAACTTGCGGTTCTTCTTGCTGGTTTTCTCCATCAGGCGCGCTCCACAGGCAGGACAGGGCGCTTCGATATAGGTCAGGATCGGCTTGGTGTTGCGGCAGTCCGGGAAGTTGGGGCATGCCAGGAAGCGGCCGAAGCGGCCCATCTTGTAGACCATCATGGCGCCGCACTTATCGCAGGGCTCGTCAGAGGGCTCGTCCTTGATCTCCACCTTCTCGATCTGCTGCTCTGCCACGTCCAGCGCTTCCTTGAATTCGGGATAGAAGTCGCGGATGATCTGCTTCCAGGGGGTGCTGCCTTCTTCCACCGCGTCCAGCTGATCCTCCAGCTCGGCGGTAAACTCCGTGTCCACGCTGTGCTCGAAATACTCCTCCATCATGTCCGTCACCATGCGGCCCAGCTCCGTGGGATAGAGGCGCTTCTTTTCGCGGCTGACATATCCGCGGGTGATGATGGTGGTGATGGTAGG
>JBGVOA010000035.1:0-1390 GCA_045126095.1 Christensenellales bacterium
GCCTACCGTATGGGGCAGGAAGGTTCCAAGGGCTGCAAGACCGTCTTTGACGTGCCCCCGGCGTATTTCAGCCCCAAGTCCGGCGAGGAGCTGAGGAAGGCGCTGCTGTAAAACACAAAGGAGGAACCAGACCATGAAGAAGCTTGCTGCCTTTATGCTGACCATCCTGATGCTGGCCTGCGCCCTGCCCGCGCTGGCGGAGGACGCACCTCTGCACACCTTCGCCGGGATTCCGTGGGATACGCCAAAGGACGAATTCATCACCATCGCCACCGATCAGGTTGGCGTGGCCTTTGACGATTACCCTGCTGACGTTTACCGCGAATACAACCCCACCTTCGTCGTTCAGGACGGCTACTATTCCGTCCTCGGCTTGCCGCTCGCCGCGCAGCAGGGACTCTATGCCCACTACGCGCGGACTGAGGCCTTGCTGGGCGGCGAGGTCGAATGGACAGATCCTGCCGCCTGGTGCTTCGACCGCTTCTCCTGCGTTGGCGCCGAACAACCCCTGACCGTCAACACGTCCAGTCTGCAGTCTTTGAAGAACGACCTGATGATGTACGAGAACGATCTGCGTCTGGCGCAAAATGTCGCCAACACTTTCATGGATCGCTACGGTACACCTGAGAAGGGCTATGTCGCCCTGAACGACAGGGGCTGCTATGATTACTACCTCGTCCCGGAGGTGGAGCTGCCCTATGTCATTGAAGATGCGGCTCTTTTCGCAGTGATGAACGACATATCCTCCTTCAAGGTCGTCCTTGCGTCCGGCAATGTGCTCTACACGCTGGAGGCATCCTATGCCAACGACAGAGACAGCAGTCATGAGGGCGGCAGCTACACCATCTCCCTCGATTACCTGAACCGCCCCGTCGTCAGCAGCGATTTCTCTAACCTGTTCGATGGTGATCTTTACGAGGCTGACCTGGCCGCTCCCTTTCCCCTGCTGAAGGGCGAGATTCCCTATATCGTCATCGAACCCTGAGGCATAAAGCAGCGGAGCCCTCCATCACGGCGGCTCCGCTGCTTTCATTATGTACCTTCCTCCCGGCGGTCAGCTTCCTTCTGCCTCTCCCGGCGGTACTTCTTCTTGCTCTCCACGATGCGGAGAGTGGGCTTCACCGCGCCCCAGTCGCCGCGCTGGGCACGGTCGTGCTCGCGCTGGGCGCTCTTCTGCTGCTTCTCCAGGGGCACCTGCTTCTTCATGGGGCATCACTCCTTTGTGGGCATTATAGCACAGATGGGCACGCCGCGCAAGCGGTTGACCTGCGGGCGGGAATCTGCTACAATCATCCTATCACGTTCCGGAGGCGCACAGGCATGGCACACCGCTTCATTGACATGGAAAGCTACCCCCGTCGGGCGCATTTCGACTACTTCCGCACCCTCG
>JBGVOA010000036.1:0-2207 GCA_045126095.1 Christensenellales bacterium
TGCAAAAAGAAATTCCGCCGCATGCACATCTCCCCCCTGGTGGGGGATGAGCTGCTCTTCACCCCCGGTGAGGGTGAGGAGCACGGCTGGGTGGAGGAAATCCTGCCCCGCCAGACCGAGTGCATCCGTCCGCCGGTAGCCAATGTGACGCTGCTGGTAGTGGTCATCTGCCCCTCGCCGGAGCCGGATCTGCTGCTGGTGGACCGGCTGCTGATCCGCGCGCGGCTGCAGGGCATGCGCACGGCCATTGTGGTCAACAAGAGCGACCTTGATCCTACGCTGGCGGAGCGCATCCGCGAGGAGTACGCCGGGGCGGACTGCCCCGTGCTGTCCGCCAGCGCGAAGGAGGCCCGCGGCCTGGATGCGCTGCGGGAGATGATGACGGGCGAGAGCATCTGCTGCCTGACGGGCCAGAGCGGCGTGGGCAAATCGACGCTGCTCAACGCCCTGCTGGGTCTGGAACTCGAAACGGGCGACATCAGCGAGAAGATCCAGCGCGGCAAGAACACCACCCGCCACGCGCAGCTGCTGATTTCAGGCGGCATCCGCGTGTTGGACACGGCGGGCTTCAGCCTGCTGGAGCTGGACGCGAAGCAGGAGCCGGAGAAGCTCCGCGAGGCCTACCCGGAGTTCTTGCCCCACGAGGGCTGCTGCCGCTTTGCACCCTGTCTGCACGACCGTGAGCCGGGCTGCGCGGTGACCGCTGCCATGGAGGCTGGGGAGATCGCCCCGGGACGCGTGATGCGCTACCGTCAGCTGCTGGCGGATGTGCGTGAAACCTGGAAGCAGCGCTATAATTGACCTGAGGAGGACATGCTTATGATGGTGGCACCTTCCATCCTGGCGGCGGACATGCTGAACATGGAGCGCGACGTGCAGCGGATGATCGATGCGGGCACGGACTGGCTCCATGTGGACATCATGGACGCGCATTTCGTCCCCAACCTGAGCTACAGCCCGGCGCTGGTGGCTGCGCTGCACAAGCGCTTTCCCGCGCTGCCCCTGGACGTCCACCTGATGATGGACAACCCGGAGAAGTACATCGGCGTGTTCTGCGACGCGGGCGCGGCGGTGCTGACTATCCACGCGGAGATCGCGGCGGACGTGGCGGCGCTGCTGGAGGAGATCCGCGCGCGCGGCGTGAAGGCGGGCCTCTCCGTCAAGCCCGGCACCCCGGCGGAGGCGATCCGCCACCTGCTGCCCCATGCGGACATGGTGCTGGTAATGACGGTGGAACCCGGCTTCGGCGGGCAGAAGTTCAACGCTGACATGCTCGGCAAGATGGACGAGCTGCGCCATATGGGCTACACGGGCCTGCTGGAGGCCGACGGCGGCGTGTCGATGGCAAATGCTGCGACGCTGCGGGCTCACGGGCTGGACGTGGCCGTGATGGGCACGGCGATGTTTGGCAGTAGCGATCCTGCGGCGGATATGGCCGCCATCCACGCCCTGTGACGGGGATAAAGGGGACAGCCTGTGGATAAACTTCCTCCGAAGGGAGGCGAGCGCCATGGAGAAGTCCGCCAAACCGTTGCTGACTGTGCCGGAAAAGAAAAAACGCATGTCGCGCAGACCTGTGCGGCACTGACGGAGGAGATTGCTTATGATGCCCCAGGTTCCCGCGCTGCTGCTGGAGAAGCTGAACGCGCAGTATGGCGAGGCGCTGACCCGCGAGATTGTGGCGGGCTTTGTGCGCCGCCCGGTGACGCTCCGGGCCAATACCCTCAGGAGCGATGCGGAGAAGGTGAAGGCCGTGCTGACTGCTGCGGGTATCGCTTTGGAGCAGCAGGGCTGGTACACGGATGCCTTCGTGCTGCCCCAAGTGCGGGAGGAGGCCGTGCAGGCCCTGCCGGAATACGAAGCGGGCCACATGTACCTGCAGAGCCTGTCCTCGATGATGCCTGCGCTGGTACTGGCCCCCAAAAAGGGCGAGTCCGTGCTGGACATGGCGGCAGCCCCCGGCGGCAAGACCACCCAGATGGCGGCGCTCTCCGGAAATGGCGCGCTGATCACTGCGTGTGAAAAGAACAAGATCCGCGCCGAGCGCCTGCAGTTCAACCTGGAGCGGCAGGGCGCGAGCCGCGTGAACGTGATGTGCACGGACGCCAGGCAGCTCAGCGACCTTTTCCGCTTCGACAAGGTGCTGCTGGACGCGCCCTGCACGGGCAGCGGCACGATCCTGCTGGAAGAGGGCGAGCCGGAGCGCC
>JBGVOA010000037.1:0-1596 GCA_045126095.1 Christensenellales bacterium
TCGAAACAGCTCGCGCAGCAACAAGGAATCCGCCGAAACGTAACTAAATCACTCCCGGAAGAGCGACATCCCCAAAGGAGTCTACCATGAACGAAAGAATCATCTGCCTGGACATCGGCGACGCGCGCATCGGCGTGGCTGTATCGGACGCATCGCGCCTGATCGCCAGCCCGATCGACACGATCTACCGCGTGGGCTGGGGCCCGGACGTGAAGAAGGTCGTGGCCATCTGTGAGCAGTACGAAACGACGGAGGTGCTTTCTGGCTGGCCGCTGAACATGGACGGCACGGCAGGCTTCCAGTCCGAAAAAGTCAAAAAGTTCTGCGAACAGCTTGAAAAAGCCGGCCTGACGGTGTATTATCAGGATGAGCGGCTGACGACCGTCACCGCGACCAATGCGCTCATCGAGGGCAATATGCACCGTGCCGAGCGCAAGCACAACGTGGACAAGGTGGCTGCTGCGGTCATCCTCCAGCAATGGCTGGACACGCAGCGCAACGCCACAGAGCAACATCAACAGGAGGAAAAGACAATGGACGAGAACAACATCATTGAGCTGATTGACGAGGACGGCGAGAGCGTGCAGCTGCGGCTGCTGGCCGGCATCGAGCACGAGGGCGCGAAGTACATCGCCGCCACCGACGACCTGAACGAGGACGGGGAGGGCGAGTGCGACGTGTTCTTCCTCCTGGTTGAGGAGGACGAGGAGGGCGAGAGCTACCAGTCCGTGGAGGATGAGGCCCTGCAGGAGGCGCTGTTTGCCCGCTTCCTGGAAATGGTGGAAGAGGATGAAGGCGATGAGTGAGCCGATGCTGGAGGGCATGGAGGGAATCCCGCTGGTGGAGCTGACCGGCCCTGACGGCACGGTCTACCAGTTCCGCTACGGCGCGATGGTCCCCTACGCCGGGCAGGAGTACGCGGTGCTGATCGAAATGGAGCTTGACCCGAACGGGGAGGAGCAGATCCTCATCACACGGGTGGAGAAGGCTGAGGACGGGAACCTTGAGTTCGTGATGGCCGAGGAGCCGGACGTGATCGAGGCCGTGTTCCAGAAGTACCTGAAGCTGAGCGTCGAGGCGGGCCTGGAGGGCACGCAGGACGCGGAATAAGCACGAAAGACAGGAATGAAGGACATGAAGCGCATTTTTGCCATGCTCCTGAGCCTGATGCTGCTGATCCCCCCGGCTATGGCTGCGGGGGATCAGTCCGCATATGGGCTGCAGGACTGCCACCGGCAGACGATGAAGGAAACGCAGACGAAGCAGCGCAACGGCGCGATGGTGTCCCTGTGGCAGATCGACACGGCGCAGGATGCGGTGGACGCGGAGCTCAACGCCATCACGCGGGCCTGGGCGGAGGAGATCGGCCCCACGCTGCCCGCGCCGGGCACGAGCAACAGCCGCGTCAACTGCGTCATCAAGCCCAGCCGCACGGGCCTTAAGTGGATGAGCTTCATGCTGCAGGCGCGTACCATCGTCAATGTGCAGACCCGCGAGGTGCGCTTCACCACCCGCACATATGACATGCTGACGGGCGAGCGCGTGCTGCTGACGGATGTTTTTCCCGCGGACAGCGAGGCTTGGGGCCTCTTGTCC
>JBGVOA010000038.1:0-4244 GCA_045126095.1 Christensenellales bacterium
ATTTCCACGCGGGTCTCGCCGTTTTCCGCCATGGCGAAGTTCGCGGTGGTGACATTGCCGTTCTCCACCACATTCAGCGTCATGTCCGCGCCGCCGGGCATGGCCATCACAACGCTGTGGGCAACGCTCTCGTTCATGGTCAGACGACCGTAGGTCAGGGTGATGTTGGCAATCTCCTCGCCGTTCTGCACGGGAGCCACGATGTCCATCGCGACGATGCCGCCGTCAGCGCCCATCCAGGCGCGCATCACGGTGTCACCCGCGTAGAGATCAGCACCGCGCAGCTCCGCAATGGCCTCGTCCAGGAAAGCGTTGAAGTCGGGCGCATCGCCGGCCACGCTGCCGAATTCGGGCGCGATGGTCGTCTCGTACTCAATCGCAGAGGCGATCATCGCCGCCAGCGCAGGGTTATCCTTGATGAACTGCACGAAGGAGACCATCATTTCCTTCATTTCGTCGGGCGTCAGGGTCACGGTGACCATCGCCACGGCAGGATCGCAGTTGCGGGGCAGCACATCGGGCGCGCCGGGAACCATCTTGCCCATGATCATGGTGACCAGGTTGACGATGGCGGAGTAATCCAGGGTCGCGGGGTCGATCTCAGCGGGAGCAGCCGCCATCGCCGCGCTGAACTCAGCCGTCAGCTCTGCCCACAGTTCGGGCAGCTGCTCCTTGGCGGCAGCAGCGTCGTCCTCGGTGATGAAGCCCAGCATCGCCAGCATGTCCATCAGGCGCTGCAGCACGGGCACGACCTCGTCCTTGCCCACCACGATGGTGCCACCGATGAGATTGCTCATCAGGTACGCATCGTCGCCGGAAACAGCAACACCCATGCTCAGCAGCTCGGACAGGGTGCCGTTGGCCTGCTCCATGCGGATGGCAAACACGGTCTCCTCGCCCTGCACATAGCCGGTGATATCCAGCGCATTGAGCACATCGGCGATCACCTGGTCAACCGCGGGTTCGCCGGTGAAATCCTCCGCCACATCGCTGATATTCACGCTGAAGTTCAGGCGGCGGCCCGCCTCCAGCGCCTGGGTGTAGTAATCGACCTCCTCCACGTTGGCAAACATGGCAGACAGATCCAGCGTGTCCGCAGGAACGGTCTCCGCCAGGCCGGAGAAGGGCATCGCCAGCAGCATCAGCGCCAGCAGGGTTGCAAGCATCTTCTTCATAGTCCTTGGGTACCTCTCTTTCTTGATGTCGTGCAGCCATTCTTGGTTTGACATGGTCATTCTACCATATCTTCCTCCTGATGCACAAGTACTTTTGCTGCACCTATACAATGCAGCGTTCCACTCATACATATTTACGCTTGAAACGTCCGTTTTGTTTCACAATTTCAGAAATTTTCTGAACATTTTTTTCTGGCGCCGATTTCCCCCTTGTTCTTCCCGCAAAAATGTGCTACAATTCAAATGATACCCTAATATCGAAAGGAGACTCTTATCATGAACTTTCTTTACAAGCTGATGGGCATCGGCATGGCGATGGCTGAGGAGGGCGTGGCCCCCGCTGCGACCCCCATCCCCGAAGGCGGCGACGTGGGCATCCTGGGCACGATCGTCGGCCTGGCCGGTACCCTCTTCCCCCTCATCATCATGTTTGTGCTGATGTACTTCCTGATGATCCGTCCCGAGAAGAAGCGCAAGAAGAAGGAGCAGGAAATGCTGGCGGCCCTCAAGCGCGGCGACCGCATCTGCACCATCGGCGGCATCTACGGCACCATCGCTGACATCAAGGATGACACCATCACCCTGACCGTCGGCCGCGACAACATGTCCATGGTCGTCACCCGCTGGGCCATCCGCTCCGTGGAGGACGTGACCATCGAGAACGAGTCCGAGGCGCTGAACTGATCCAGCCTTCACTGGACCCACCGCTTTTCCGGCGGCGGGTCTTTTTTTCTGCACCGAATCGTCCGTGCCGCATAATCTGCCAGTGGAACCCATCCCCACGAACATAGGACGGAGGTATGCTGCATGACGAAATGCAACTCTGTTACCCTCACCAGCGGATGCGGCTGGTATGACGACTGGAGCTGCGGCTGCTCCACCGGCTGTGGCTCCTGTCAGAATGGCTGCGGCTCCGGCTGCCAGAACGGCTGCGGCTCCTGCCAGAATGGCTGCAGCACCGGCTGCGGTTCCTGTCAGAACGGCTGTGGCTCCTCCTGCGGCTGTGGCTGGAACAGCGGCTGGAACGCAAACGGCTGGAACAGCTGCGGTTCCTCCTGCGCCTGCCTTTGGCCGGACGTGCCCAGCCTGCAAAACGGCGGCGTGCTTATTCCCCGGATCATCGGCACGGGCCGCCTCTGCCAGCGCGCCAGCGACCTGACCCTCTGTGTGCAGGACATCCCCGAATGCGCGACGGCCCCCTACGCCCTGGTGAGCGTCTCTGCCAGCGGCCCGGTGGACTGGGAATTCATCTCCGTCGAGCGCTGGCATGCGGTGCTTCGGGTCATCATCCCGCTGACGGTCACCATCCGCGATTGCTCCGGCTGCATCCACACCTGCCACAGCTCCATCACCGTAGAGGTGCCCGTGCGCATCAGCATCCCCACCACGGATCTGGGCCGCGCTCACGTGACCGTGCAGCCCGGCGTGCGCCTGCTGTGCGTCTCAGGCTGCAGTGAGGACGGCTGCTTCACCGTCTCCCTGGCCGTGCTGGTGGACGTGTATGTCGCCCGCTGGGAGCCCTCCTCCGACGGCACGACCATCCCCTGCCGTCCCGACCTGCCCCTGACCCTGCCCCCGAGCTTCCGCCAGGGCTGCGGCTGCAATAACAGCTGCGGCAACCGCTGCGGCTGCTGGTAAATCCAAAGGCGGCGCATCCCCAACCGGACGCGCCGCCTTCATTATGTTCATCAAGATTTACAACGCCATCAGATCCCGCCCCGGCGGAACACACAGGTCAGCACGCCGTCCTGGGCCAGGAGAGTCACCTCGATGGGGAAATCGTAGTAGCTCACGAACCGGAAATCCTTCCAGGTGGCCACCGCACAGTCGTGGTTGCGCCGCGCATACTTCACGCCCGCATAGCTGTGGACATACCACTCCGTCAGCTCCACGTTCAGGCCCTGCACCGCCTGGAACATGGTGGTGCTCACCTGGCATACGCCGCCGGACACGCCCACGCCGTCGCGGCTGATGTTGGGCGCCTTCTTGTAGCCGTTCTCGTAGGTGAAGGGTGCGCAGAGATCGTTGAAGCTGAATTCCTCGCCGGGCATGATGACCGTTCCGGTCACCCGCTCCACGCCGATTTCGATGTTCTCCACGCGCCCAACGATGAGCTTGTCATCCTCGTCCACCTGATACCAGGTCGTGAAGCCGTAGAGCGCGTCGCCGGGCTGAGCCTCCTGCCAGGGCACAAAGGGCTCGTAGCGGAAGGAACCCTCCGGCAGCTGCGCGGTGTCACGGTTCATGGTGACCATGCCGTCCGCATTGGCGATAACCACTGCGTCGCCGGGCCTGAGCGTGTTGCCCTCATAGCCCTCGACGGTCACGAAGGCCTCCTCCAGCATGATGGCCAGCCCGTGCATGGGGATGAACCCCGGCAGCGGCACATCGCTGACCACCCACATTTCGTACAAGCGCTCCGTCGGCAGCCAGCCCACGTCGCCCTCGTAGCCGCACAGGCACCATTCCTCGCCGTACTCGTATACCTCCACCGTCGCGTCCTCAGGCACCTTGCCCAGCCAGTCGCGGCTGTTCATGTCCTGCTCCTTGCGGATGCGGGTTTCGCGGTACATGCGCGCCAGATAGATCGGCTCCAGCACCGCATCCGGGTCGGCCGGGATGTCCTCCCCGTCCTCAGCCAGGGCAGCAATGGCCTGCAACCCGAGCATCAGCGCCAGCAATAATGTCAGAAGCTTCTTCATCGGTGATCCTCCGGTTTTCTCTGATAACGCAAACATTATATACGATTTGCCGCCGGAATGCAATCATCACAAATGTAAAAACGGGAGGACGCTCGGAGCATCCTCCCGATATGCATTTTAGTCGAAGGTGATGGTGGTGTGCAGGGGCTTCTGACCGGTCAACTCCACGCTCAGGGCGTCGGGCTGGCTCAGGCCCACATGCACGTCGAAGACCTTGCCGTCGGCGATGCGCTCGCCCTCGCCATTGACGACGGTGAAGGCGTTCTTGTCCAGCTTAACGGCGATTAGCTTCTCCTCGCCAGCCGCGACGGCCACGCGGGCAAAGCCGGCCAGATGCGCATTGGGAGTCTCCCACTGGCTCCGGGTA
>JBGVOA010000039.1:0-5812 GCA_045126095.1 Christensenellales bacterium
CATGAGGTGGACCTGGATGCCTTCATGGGCGGCTTCATGGAGTCCTTCTCCGTCGGCGAAGTAGTGGACAGCAGCATCTATCAGACCGAGGAGGCTCCCTTCGTCCGCATTCAGTGTGCAATCCCCGTCCAGGGCGGCACGGCATATCAGTTGATCTTCGCCTGCAATACCAACGGGCTGCTCTACGTCTTCACCCTCGTTGCCTACCCCGACAGCCCCTTCCCGATGGAAGACCTGGACGCCATCGTGGACAGCATCCATTTCATCGACTGATCCCCTCATTGGGCGGCTGCCAACCCGGCGGCCGCTCTTTTTGTCCGCCGTTTTTCTCATCGGATTATAACTTGCAACATCTGCCAAAACGCGCTATACTCAACAGGTACGATATCTTACGCCCGCAAGGAGGACTCCCCCATGAACTGGAAGCTGCTCGTCCTGCTCCTGATGGCCCTGGGCCATGTATACCGCCTGGCGCTGCACATCGTCTCCCGCCGCAGCGCGAAGAACCCCGCGCCCGCCAACGTCGCCGATGTGTACGACGCGGAAACCTACCAGCGCTGGCAGGCCTACTCCGCCGAAAAGAACCGCCTGCAGGTCTTTTCGACCCTGCTTTCCTTCGTGCTGACGTTGGTGCTGCTGCTCCTGAACGCCCATGCGGCCTTCGCCTCCCTCTTCCCGGCGAGCGGCTTCATGCAGCTGCTGGCGGTCGTCCTCTTCCAGACGCTGGTGGAGACCGTCGCCAACGTGGGCCTGAACTGGGTGGACACGATGGTCATCGAGCAGAAGTACGGCTTCAACCGCACCACCACCAAGACCTTCGTCATCGACCAGATCCGCAATTTTATCATTGAGATCCTCCTGAGCACGCTGCTGATGACGGTGCTGATGTGGCTGCACACCGCCATGCGCGACTGGGTCATCCTGCTCTTCGCCGGCGTAGTGTTTGGCTTCACGCTCCTCATCTCCTTCCTGTACGGGCCGGTGTTCAGCCGCATCGGCAACAAGTTCGTCCCCCTGGAGGAGGGCGAGCTGAAGGAGAAGCTGATGGCCCTGCTGACCAAGCACGGCTACCAGGTCAAGGCCATCGAGGTGATGGACGCCTCCCGCCGCACCACCAAGCTCAACGCCTACTTCACGGGCTTCGGCAAGCTGAAGAGCATCGTGCTGTACGACAACCTCGTCAACGCCATGTCCACGGACGAAATCTGCGCCGTCTTCGCCCACGAGCTGGGCCACGGCCTGCACAAGGACGTGCTCAAGCAGCAGATCCTCAACCTGGGCAACCTGCTGCTGATGGCGGTGACCGTGTGGCTGTGCGTGCGCGATTCCGCGCTGCATACGGCCTTTGGCTTCGCCGAGGTGAACTACGGCTTCGCCTTCATCCTCCTGGGCTTCGGCCTGGGCCTGGTGCAGCCGCTGACCGGCCTTGTCACCAACGCCTACAGCCGCCACGCGGAGTACCGCGCCGACCAGCAGGCCGTCAAGGAGGGCTACGGCGAGTACCTCACGGCGGGCCTGAAGAAGCTGGCGAAGGAGAATTTCGCCCACCTGGCGCCCTCGCCCCTGCTGGTGGCGCTGGAGTACAGCCATCCCCCGCTGAGCCAGCGCATCACGGCCATCGAGAAGGCGCTGAAGTAACGGGTGGGCCCGAGTCAATGGAAAAGCTGCAACGCAGAGCATAATACACATGGCGGTCTGCTCCGGCAGGCCGCCTTTCTGTACGTCAGCCGAAATTCTCCGAAAACGACACAAACCGCCTTGACAATGTTGCGTATGGGCGTTATAATGTCCATAATGGAAAATGTCTGATTTGGTCAAAGGAGGCAGATCCCCCATGGCATCCTACCTTTTTGCAGAGATCGAAAGCGCGGCTCCCGCGCTGACCGCCGAGGGCTGGCACAAGCCCGGCAGCCTGACCAAGGCCAGCGGCGCGTGGATCCACGCAGCCGGAACCGTGGCCCTGGGCGCAGGCAGCTACCCCCTCTCCAGCCATGAGCTGTGGGTCTGGTTTGCCGTGGAGGCAGGCGAGGCCGTGCTGCACTGGGAGGGCAACGAGCTGCCCCTGAAGGCGAACGACACCTGCTTCCTGCCCGCAGGGGACAAGTCTGCCCGCCTGGAGGTGGCCGAGCAGGCCCACTGCGTGTGGGTTGCCCTGGAGGGCCCGCTGGCGCCCATGGTGGTGCGCAAGATGGGCGCGCTGCTGCACATGCCGCTGCGCCAGGGCGCGTTGCCCAGCCAGATGTACCTGGCCAAGCAGATTGTGCAGGTGATGGTGCGCCACACCGGCACGGCGGACGCCACCTACCAGCTGCAGCACCTGATGTACGGCATGCTGGCCAGCCACTGGGGTCAGCCCGTGGCCATGGACGCGATGCTCAGCCACGAGATCGCCAAGGTGGTGGACACCCTGCGTGCCAACCAGTATCGCGATAACTTCTCCCTGGCGGAAATGGCCGCCATCTCCCGCATGCCCATGGAGACCTTCCGCAAGCGCTTCGTCAGCGAAGTCGGCATGCCGCCCCTGGCCTACGTCCTGCACTGCAAGATGGAGCGCGCCAAGGAGCTGCTGCGCGAGGAGGGCCACACCGTCCGCCAGGCCGGTATCGAAGTCGGCATGCAGGACCCCTACCACTTCTCCAAGCAGTTCAAGAACATTGTGGGCATCAGCCCCTCCGCCTTTATGAAGCAGGCCGCCAAGCCGGACGCGACGATCCGCGGCTCCAGCAGCAGCAAAAAGTGATCCATCGCCCCGCCGCAGCCCGGCGGGGTTTTGCGTCCTGATGACAAGGAGGTATCCCCATGCGCAAGCTGCCCCTGATCCTGCTGACCCTGCTGCTGTGCTGCCTGCTGCCCGCCCTGGCGGAGGAGGTTCCCTACCGGCAGCGGGTCATCCGCCCGGATGAGATGATCTTTTCCGGCCCCTCCTATGACGAATTCTGCACCGGCACGGTGCGGAAGGCAGGTGTGTACACCATCGTGGAGGAGGTCGACGACGGCGAGGGCCACCTTTGGGGACGGCTCAAGTCCGGCGCAGGCTGGATCAACCTGACCCATGTGCGCGATACGGAGATCGCCGCCTGGCCTGTGTCCGCCGCCTTTGCGGCAGACTGCCCGCCGGAAAGCGCCTGCCACGCCTTCTGGATGCCGGAGGACGAGTTCGTCTCCTGGCTCGTTTTCCGGGCCTATGAGCCGCTGACGGAGGTGCGCGTCGTCACCCTTGAACTGACGGACGCAGGCTACGCCGTGGGCGAGACCCTTCACGCCCTGCCGGTTTTGACCCCTGATCTGCCCCTGCTGGCCGGCGTGGTTTTCTACGGCGACATGACCGCCTACGGCCTCGCCTTCACCGACGCATCCGGCCAGCCGCGCCTTTTTGAGGCCAGCATCAGCGGACGCAATGGCATGCTGGTGCTCCATGAGCTGCCTGCATTCCTCGCCGGGGAGCTTCCGCCGCTCCCCTGAGATATCGCTTTTGCACCGGGCCGCGCGCCCGGTTTTTTTGTTGCGGGAATCCTTTGGGAATCAGCGTTTTCGAGATTCCGAAACCTTTTCGTTCATGTCCCGTGCGGGGCAGAATATGACCAATTGTAACAGGGTTTTCTGTCCGAACATGCACGAACATGTAATTTTATACATTCTTGCAACATGTGTAAACACCGATTTTGCCCCTGCATGGGTTATCCACAGGGGTTTCCACAAAGGGCTGCCATGTGGATGACCGCTGTGGATATTCTGTGGACATTGTGGATAACTTTGTGCACAGCCGCGTAAATGCAGCATTTTTCGCCCATCAGTTTGTGGATAAGCCTGTGGAAACTGTGGATGAATCCTCCTTTGGCTGTGTATATCCAGTTTTTGCTATTGTGCATATGGTTTTCATCCGCCGCATGCAAGGCAGACAGGGGCGTTCACCCGCCCTGCATAGCCTTGTATACAACCGTGAACGGAGCATGAACTGCTGCCCTCGCGCATAACCTCTTCTGAGCGGAGGTGTGTGCCATGAAGGAAAGGAAGCCCGTCGTTCCCCGCCCGGTGGCGGAGCGCTGCGTCACCCTCGTCGCCGCGCTGGTGGTGTTCTTTGGCGGTCTGACCGCCGTCGCCGCGTGGCACAGCGCCCATGCAGGCCCGGAAAAGTCCGCCGAGGCCGCCCAGCCCGCCCCAACATCGGAGGTACCCGCAGGGCCGCTGGCCGGGCTGACCATCCTCGTCGACCCCGGCCACGGCGGCTACGACGGCGGTGCGCGCGCCCGGGACAGCGGCATATGGGAGAAGGAGATCAACCTGTCCGTGGCGCTGGCGGTGGAAAAGGCGCTGACCCAGCGGGGTGCGAAGGTCATTATGACCCGCCGGGAGGACGTCGACCTGACAAGCGAGCCCCGCCCGGCGAACCTGACAAAGAAGCGTCAGGACATGCAGGCCCGCATCGATGCGGCCGTGCAGAGCGGCGCGGACATGGTCATCTCCGTCCACATGAACGAGTACCGCAGCCGCTCGGAATCCGGCCCGCAGGTGTTCTACCGCGCCGGAAACGAGGGCGGACGGCTGCTGGCCGGGTGCATCCAGGCGGCGCTGATCGCAGAATTGAGGCCCGCCAGGGAGCGGGTCGCCATGGCGGGAGACTATTTCATATTGCAGCTGGACGTGCCGTCCGTGCTGGTGGAATGCGGCTTCATCTCCAACGCCGCGGAGGAAAAGCTGCTGCTGGACAGCGACTATCAGGCCCGGCTGGCAGAGGCCATCGCGGAGGGCGTAACAGAATTTGTACGGCTGCAAGAATAGCAAAAGAGCGCGCATGACCGCCTGTGCGGAGCCTGCGCGCTCTTCTCATGCCATTGTCAGTCCTCAATCCCGTTGCTCTTCATCCCCCGCCGGAAGGCCTCCGGCAGCTCCGCCGTGAAGGTCAGGCGCTCGCCGGTACGCGGGTGGGTGAAGGTCAGCGAGTAGGCATGCAGCATCAGCCGGGGCACCTTTGCTCCCTTCGCGCTGCCGTAGATGGGGTCGCCGCAGACCGGGTGGCCGATGTGGCGCATGTGGACACGGATCTGATGCGTCCGCCCGGTGAGGATGTGCACGTCCAGCAGGCTTACGCCGCGGCCCCGCGCCAGCACCGTCCACTCGGTGATGGCCTCACGGCCCTCGTCGTCCACCGCCATCTTCTTGCGGTCCTTTTTGCTGCGGGCGATGGCGGCCTCAATGCGGCCGGAATCCTCGCGGATGCCGCCCTCCACCAGCGCGCGGTAGTGCTTCTCCATCGTGCGGGCGGAAAGCTGCTCGGAGAGCGCCAGCTGGGACGCGTCGTTCTTCGCCACCAGCAGCAATCCGCTGGTATCCTTGTCCAGCCGGTGGACGATGCCGGGCCTCAGCTCGCCGCCGATGCCGCCCAGGCTGTCCAGGTGGTGCAGGAGCGCATTGACCAGCGTGCCGTCCTCGTTGCCCGCCGCCGGGTGGACGACCATGCCGCAGGGCTTGACCACCACGGCCAGATCCGCGTCCTCATAGAGGATGGTCAGCGGGATATCCTGCGCCTCGGGAATGGCGGGCTTGGGCGCGGGCACGGTAAGGACGATGGCCTGCCCATCCTTGGTCTTGAGCCCGGCCTTGGCGGCAGGCTTGCCCTCCACGGTGACGTTTCCTTCCTCAACGAGGGTCGCAATGCGGCTGCGGGTCAGCCCCGACGCCTCCGACAGCAGCACGTCCAGGCGACGGCCGTCACCCGTCGCTTCGATCCGCAGATTATCCAACCTTCGTACCCCCTTGCTTCTTCGGCTTCCAGTCCTCCGGGCAGAACAGCAGCGACGCCGCCATCAGCCCT
>JBGVOA010000040.1:0-7159 GCA_045126095.1 Christensenellales bacterium
CACCGCGCAGATGGCGGAGAGGTCGGTGGTGTTGCGGGTGTAGGTTTCGAACGTGCGGATGCCGCGCTCGCAAAGGATGACATTCTCGTTGCCGCCGGCCATGATGTACTCGGCGGACATGAGCCACTCCTCGATCGTGGCGGACAGACCGCGCTTGAGCAGGATGGGCTTGCGGGTCTGGCCCAGGCGCTTCAGCAGGTCGAAGTTCTGCATGTTGCGCGCGCCGACCTGAATGCAGTCCACCATGTGCTCGAATTTATCGATGTCATAGGGGCTCATCAGCTCGGTGACGATGGGCAGACCGGTGATCTCGCGGGCATGGACAAGCAGGTCCAGACCGCGGTACTCCAGGCCCTGGAAGGAGTAGGGACTGGTGCGGGGCTTGAATGCGCCGCCGCGCAGCACGGTCGCGCCGGCTTCCTTCACACCCTTGGCGACCTCCTCGATCTGCGCCTCGCTCTCAACGCTGCAGGGGCCCGCCATGACGCTCAGCTTCGTGCCGCCCACAACGGTATCGCCGATCTTCACTTCGCTCGGGCCGGGATGGAACATGCGGTTGGCCTTCTTGAAGGGCTCGGCCACCTTCATAATGCGCTCCACGCAGCGCAGGGATTCGATCTGCGCCGGGTCGATGCGGCTGGTATCGCCGATCAGGCCCAGGATGGTCAGGTCAGCGCCGATCATGGGGTTGACGGTGATGGCGCCCTTGCTGACGATGATATTGGTGACGTAGTCGATTTCTTGACGGGTGACTCCTTGCTTAAGAACGATGATCATAATGTGCAGCCTCCTTCATATTGTAGCAGAAACGATGGAAAATGAAAAGCGCGGTCGCCCCGCAAAGGGAGCTTCCGCGCACATTCTCCTGTTCAGGTGGACAGGCATGCCTTCGGCTGACTTCACGGTACGTCAATCTGCCCGGTTGCAAAATAAGCAGCCGGGTACGTAAACGCGAAGTAAGTAGAATGCAGCATCATCCTGTGGCACCTCCTTATGGTTGGGATTATAGTATTCTGTATACAAAAAGTCAAGGGGAAGGGGATGTATTTTTGTTGTATCGCTTACAGCCTGTCGCTCAGCTCCTGGTACAGCACGGGGACAAGGTAGACCGCCATGACGTCCGGGGCGATGGAGAGGATGGCGATGATGAGGGTAACGAGCGTTGCGTTCATGCTGCGGGAGAGAAAATAGTCGAGGGCGGTGATGAGGACGTTCATCAGCAGAACGGGAATGTACATCAGGATGTAGCGCCAGCGGTTGCCGCGCATCAGCTGCCTGGACTTCTTCAGCGCTGCCCGGCCGCCCATGTGGGGGTGATCGATCAGGCAGCAGCCGCCCAGCAGGTAGTTCAGGGCTGCGCGGGCAAGCAGCACACACATCAGCAGGACGCCCAGAATGAAGACGGCCAGGCCTGTGAGATCGATGGTCTGCAGGTTGTCAAAGGCGGACAGCAGAGTGCTGGTGCCGATCCTGTAGTTCTCTGTCTCGGGCAGGGAGGGGATCAGCATGCTCAGGCCGACGGAGGACAGCGCCAGACCGGGCAGCATCCACAGGAAGACGAACAGGCCCTCCCAGAGGGTGAAGCGGACGACCTGCTGCCAGTAGGGGAACATGCTCTTCACATGGTCAACCCCGATGTACCCGCGGCGCAGGTAGGTCAGCGCACCGCAGGTCAGGCCCAGCTGTGCGATGGTGACGGCCATGGACACTGCGATGCTTGCAAACAGGCTCAGCAGCCCCGGCAGCGGCAAAGCAGCCAGGACGTAGCTGGCGGCCATGCTGGCGATGCTGATGATGAAGGTGATGGTAACGACAGTGCCCCAGGTGGCGGACATGGCGTTCCAGGCGCGGTTGTGCAGATCTGAGGCCGGGGCGATGAAGTTGGTCTTCATGGGGCGTCCTCCCTGATAATGAATGGGCTTCCACATGTATGTACGCTGCAGAAGCCCGGGGTGTTTCATTTATTTCCGCTTTTTCAGCAGTTCGGCCTTCTCATCTTCTCGTCCTTCATGATGTGGACGATGGTGTCATTCGTGCTGCCCATGCCGACGCAGACCAGCTCGCCCAGGTGCTCGATGAGGCGATCGAAGCTGTCGTCGAGGATGCCGTCCTGGGCGTGGATGCCGTCGCCCTCCATGGCCAGGCATGCGGATTCGACCGCCAGGCCCGCGGAGAGGGCGACCTTCGCCGCGCAGCCCTCCTTCGCGCCATCGCAGATCATGCCGGAGAGGGTGCCCAGGATGTTGCGGGAGGCCTGCAGCATCTCCTTCTCCCCGCCGCCCATGAGGAACACGACGCCGATGGAGGCGGCCAGGCCTGCAGCGACGCCGCAGGCGCAGACGCTGGAGAGGGGGCCGATGAAGCTCTTGATGTAGATATTCGCCAGGGCCGCGCAGGCCAGGGCGCGCAGGAGCCGCTCCTCGGACACATTGAAGGTGCGGGCGGCGGCGTCCACGGTGAGGAAAAGCGTCAGGCCCTGATTGCCGGAGCCGGTGGCGGTCATGACCGGCAGGGGGATGCCGTGCATGCGGGCGTAGGAGGCGGTGCCGGCCATCTTCTTGGCCTGGGCGTAGAGGCTGCCGTCCTGCAGGAGCATGTTGGGCAGCACGCGGTGGGCCATGCCCTCCTCCATCGCCCGGTAGTACACGACGCGGTTCATGTTCAGCGCGTCGCGCAGGAAGGTCAGCTCCTCCAGCGGGCAGGTGCGGGCGAATTCGATGAACTCGCTCAGCGATCCCTCGTGGGCGGCCTCGGCAGAATCGTCCGCATCCGCCGTGAAGGACGTGAAGGGGGCGTGCTCGATGCGGGCGATGCAGTCGTGCTTGCCGCAGGTGATGACGCGCACGACGTCATTCGCCGTTTCGATGATGGTCTCGATATACAGGCCCTTCGCCTCCTGGGCGATCTCCACCGTCACCATCTCCCTGAGGAGCTTGGCCTCAGCCAGCTGCTCGGGCTTGACGGTGTGCAGGGCGTTCATGCCCGCCAGGGGATCGCCTGCGGTGATGCCCAGGGCAACGCAGAGGCTCACGCCGCGCTCGTCCGCGCCGGGGATGCCCACGCCCATGGCGTTCTTGAACAGGTACGCGTCCAGCCGCGCGGTGACGCGGGTGATGGCCCCGGGGATATTCGCGCGGGCGGTTGCGGCGTTCAGGGCGATGGCCGCGGGCTCGGTGCAGCCGGTGGAGGGGGCCAGGGAGGCCTTGATCTTGCGCAGGTAACAGGTATAGTCCATCGTTGTATCTCGCTCCGATCTGACAGGAATGTTGGATATATTCGCTTTTCCGGGGCGAAAATCCTGCTGCGCCGCCAATGGGATCTTCCGGCTGCGAAAAAAGATGAATTCAGGGGTTGACAACCTCCCGAAGATGTGATAGAATAACTCTTGCATTCAGCGCTGCTGATATGCCTCCGTTGTGTAGAGGCCTAGCACGCGGCCCTCTCAAGGCTGAAACAGGGGTTCGAATCCCCTCGGAGGTGCTTTCACCTGAACCATGAGGTTCGGGTGATTTTTTTATGCCAAAAAGGGCCGCCGGGAGCCTTCCTCCCAGCGGCCCTTTGCATGCGGCTCAGCGGTTGCAGTCAAAAAGCGTGCAGCCCATGTCCTTGAAGGCCTGCATGCGCTCCAGGAGCTCCTCCTCCGCTGCATCAAAGCGGCGGGCCAGGCAGGGCAGACACAGGAACTGGGTCGCGCCGCGGTTGATGAGCTTGCGGGTCATGGCCATCTCGTCAGATGTGACAGGCCTGCGGCAGACGATGCATTCCTCCATGCGGATCCCTCCTGCGATTGATGTGAGGCCATTGTAGCACGCCTCAGCGCACTTGTCCACCGGGGCGGCCGCTGTATTTTTTCTGTTTCTGCCGAAAAAGACCTTGTGCCCGCCGGGCAAACAGGGTACAATACAAACCCGGCGCGCGCCTCTGTCGGCGTGCGCCAAAGCAATCCCTGGATGAACGGAGGTCATTGTGACCATGGAGAAGAATACGGCCCGCGAGGGCTTCAAATCGCGCCTGGGCTTTCTGCTGGTGAGTGCGGGATGCGCCATCGGCATCGGCAATGTGTGGCGTTTCCCCTATGTGACGGGGCAGAACGGCGGCGGCGTGTTTGTGCTGCTGTACCTGGTGTTTTTGCTGGTGCTGGGCGTGCCGGTGCTGACGATGGAGTTCGCCGTGGGCCGTGCCAGCCGCAAAAGCGCCCTGGAGGGCTACCGTGCGCTGGAAAAGCCCGGCCACAAGTGGCACCTGCACGGCTGGGTGGCCATGGCGGGCTGCTGGCTGCTGATGATGTACTACACCACCGTGTCCGGCTGGATGGTGGACTATTTTGTGAAGTTCCTGACCGGCACTTTCCAGTCGGGGATGACCCGTGAAGCGGTGGACGGCGTGTTCACCGCCATGCAGGGCAATCCGGCGGAGATGGCAGGCTTCATGGCGCTGATCGTGGTGACGGGCTTTGCGGTCAACAGCTTCGGATTGCAGAAGGGCCTGGAACGCATCAGCAAGTGGATGATGCTGGCCCTGCTGGCGCTGATCGTGGTGCTGGCCGTCCATGCGCTGACCCTGCCCGGCGGCGGGGAGGGCGTGGCCTTCTACCTCCTGCCCAGCATGACGCGGGTGAAGGAAGCCGGCGGACTGGGCAAGGTCATCGTGGCGGCGATGAACCAGGCCTTCTTCACCCTCTCCATCGGCGCGTCCTCCATGGAGATCTTCGGCAGCTACATGACAAAGGATCACACCCTGGCCGGCGAATCGGTGCGCATCTGCGCGCTGGATACCTTCGTGGCGATGATGAGCGGCCTGATCATCTTCCCGGCCTGCTTCGCCTTCGGGGTGGAGCCGGACGCAGGCCCCTCGCTGATCTTCAAGACCCTGCCGAATGTGTTCGTCAGCATGCCCGGCGGACGCATCTGGGGCACGCTGTTCTTCCTGTTCATGACCTTCGCCAGCTTTTCCACGGTCATCGCCGTGTTCCAGAACCTGCTGGCTTTTGCGGCGGACACCTTCGGCTGGAGCCGGCGCAGGGCCGTCCTCATCGGCTGCGCGGCGATGCTGCTGACCAGCCTGCCCTCCCTGCTGGGCTATAACCTGCTTTCGGGCGTGAAGCTCATCGGCGGCCGCAACATCCTGGATACGGAGGACTTCATCGTCAGCAGCCTCCTGCTGCCCCTCGGCTCGCTGGTGTACCTGCTCTTCTGCGTCAGCCGCTGGGGCTGGGGCTTTGACAACTACCTGGCCGAGGCCAACACCGGCCGGGGCCCGAAGCTTCCCCGGCAGCTGAAGCCGGTGTTCCAGTTTGTGCTGCCGGTGCTGCTCCTGGTGGTGCTCGTCAGCGGCCTGCTGCCCCAGGGCTGAACGGCTCCCGCAAAAAATTGCAAAATTCCCCTTGACAAAGCTGCGGAACGGTGTTACAATACATCCTGTTCCGTGCGGGAATGGCGGAATTGGCAGACGCGCATGATTCAGGTTCATGTGCTCGTACGAGCTTGCAGGTTCAAGTCCTGTTTCCCGCACTGAAGGCCTTCTGAGAAATCAGGAGGTCTTTTTTTGTTCATATCGCATCCTGTTCCGATGCACCCGCAGGGACTGTGCATGCTCTCCCGACAGGAGAGGGCGGATTTTTCCCATCATCCGGAAGAAAATCCCCTTCTGATACGTCTGTTATAGCGAAGAATGCCGAAAAGGAGCTGCTCCCGATGATGAAAAAGCTGCTGACATACGCACTGCTGCTGATGTGCTGCTGCACCGCCCTGGCGGAAGATTTCCCGGATATGCTGGATATGGAGGCAATGCTGGCGCAGCCGGCGGCGGAGGTGCAGGGCGCGCCTGTGCAGAACACCCCCGGCCGGGAAAGCTGCGGTCAGCCCGGCTGCTTCTGGGAAACGCCCATGAACCCTTATGACGCGCAGGCCATGGCAGCGATGCTCAGTCAGCCGATGACGGTGGTGAAGGGCGACCCGCGCTCGCAGGTGTATCTGCGTGCCCACCCGCAGGAGGACAGCGCTGCCATTGGCGAGATCACCTGCGCCAGCCAGGGCGTGCATGTGCTGGAGACCCTCGATAACGGCTGGACGCGGGTGGAGTGCTATTCCAGCAGCTTTGAGGGCAGCCGCGTGGAGGCCTGGAACGAGCTGGTGACAGGCTATGTCCCCACGGCACTGCTGGTGGTGAAGCAGCCCCGGACGAAGTACGCCTTTGTGGTAGACAAGCTGGATCAGCGCCTGTATGTGTTTGAAAACGGCGAGCTGCTGGACGTGCTGGCGGTGTCCACCGGCCTTGTGACCGAGGGCAAGCCCTACAACGAGAGCCGCAGCGGCGAGTACATCCTCTGGAGCCTGACCGGCGCCTTTGCCGACGGCGAAACCACCTGCAACTACGGCATCCGCTACAACCACGGCGACCTCCTGCACGAATTGCCCCACACGGGCGAGGACAACTACGGCTACACCGAGCCGAAGATGGGCTCCCGCGCCAGCCATGGCTGCATCCGCGTGCAGCGCAAGCGCACCGAGAAGGGCATCAATGCCCGCTGGATCTTCAACGCCCTCTACGATGGTCAGCTGAACAGCCGCCTGATCATCTGGGAGGACTGGGCAGGCCGGGAGATCGCCCTTCCGGCGGCGGACACGGCCCTTTATTACAATCCGCAGGGAGGCCAGAACTACCATGACAGTCCCTCCTGCTATGGCGTGAAGGACCGCTACGAGCCCATGACCGCCTTCACCTACGGCGAACTGGATACCGCCCCCTACGATGAGCTGGACGCCTGCCCCTACTGCGTGCCGCCCCGCCGCCCAGAGGACATCCAGGCCATCAACGCCGCCCATATGCCGCAGTAACGTGCAGAAAAATACTCGGCAGGACTATACAAACGCAGGAATTTGTGATAATATTTCCGTCGTAAACCGACACATAACGACGATGATCTCACTGTTCCGGAGGAATCCTGTAAGATGGAAATGATTCGTGAGTTTTTCGGCATCGGGGGCTACCTGCGCAGCCCGGAAGGATATATGTCCTGGCAGCATCTGACCTTTGTCACCTCGCTGCTGGTCATCATGGCGGTGGCAGCGGTGCTGCTGGGGCGGAGAAACCGTCACCGCACGGAAAAGGAAAAGAACCTGGTGCTGATCGTATCGGCCATTGCCATCGACAGCTTTGA
>JBGVOA010000041.1:0-4686 GCA_045126095.1 Christensenellales bacterium
CACATTTGCCATCAGGCCCGGCACATCCCGGAAGACATGGCTGTTGACCTCCTGCAGCACATAGCGCTGCCCGCAGTCGGTCGTTACCAGGAAGGTGCGGTTGATATGGCCGGAGCCGAAGGGCGTGCAGCCGGTCACGGCGCCTGCGATGGGGAAATGGCGGATGATATCGTTCATAAGGAACCTCCTGGGTGCGGTTTCATTTCACTTCCCGGGGCGATACGCCCAGGAATTTGCGGAAGGCCCGCAGGAATGAGTTGTAATTGCCAAAGCCGCAGCGGTAGGCAACGCTGGTGAGCGCCTCGCCCCGGCGGATCATGGCGCAGGCGGTGATGACGCGGCGGTAGAGCACATAATCGTAGATGCTGTGGCGGTTATAGCGGGAGAACTCGTGGGGTATGTTGTTCGACAAAGAAACCGTGTTTCCCTCTAAATGGAACTGAAAGGAGTTAATGCGGATGAGAAATCCCCTTGCTCACCTTTTCCCCTACGACAAGTCTGCAATGCCGTCGGCGCTGCGTCCCTGTCAAGAGGGATGCGGCCTGTTTGCGTTGCGGACGACACAAGGAATTGGTGCAAAAAGCAGGGAATCTGGACGGCAAAGTGGAAATAGCATATGTTCACGGCAGAAAATAAACAAATTGCGTAAAATCGAGTGAACATTCGCAAAGAGTTCATATTCTGTGATATAATGAACCTGTGCCAAATTGATCCACCAGCGATCATCCGGGGCGGGAAGGAACCTGCCCCTGCCGGGTGTATGCCCGGCGCAATTCAGCAAGGAGGCTGCATGCATGCTCCAGCTTGTCAACATTCACAAGAGCTACCCTGCGGGCGACGGCTCCGTCCGGGCCCTGCGCGGCGTTTCGCTGCGCTTCCGCAGGAATGAGTTCGTATCCATCCTCGGCCCCTCCGGCTGCGGTAAGACCACCATGCTCAATATCATCGGCGGCCTTGACCAGTACACCGAGGGTGACCTGATCATCAACGGACGCTCCACCAAGGGCTTCCGCGACCGCGATTGGGATACCTACCGCAATCATTCCATCGGCTTCGTGTTCCAGAGCTACCATCTGATTCCGCATCAGAGCGTGCTGCAGAATGTGGAATTGGCCCTGACGCTCTCCGGCGTGTCCCGCCAGGAGCGCCGCCGCCGCGCCATCGAGGCCCTGGAGGCCGTGGGCCTGCACGATCAGCTGCGCAAGAAGCCGTCGGAGATGTCCGGCGGACAGATGCAGCGCGTCGCCATCGCCCGCGCGCTGGTCAACAACCCTGATATCATCCTGGCTGACGAGCCCACCGGCGCGCTGGACACCGAAACCAGCGTGCAGGTGATGGACATCCTGCGCGAGGTCGCCCGCGACCGCCTGGTCATCATGGTGACCCATAACCCCGAGCTGGCGGAAAAGTATTCCACGCGCATCATCCGCATGCTGGACGGCGAGGTGCTCAGCGACAGCCGCCCGGTGACGGAGGAGGAAGTGCAGCAGGGGACGAATGTGCAGGAGGAGTCCAAGACCGTCGGCAAGCGGGATCGCAAGCCCTCCATGAGCCTGGCCACGGCCTTCTCCCTGAGCCTGAAGAACCTGATCAGCAAGCGCGGCCGCACGCTGCTGACCTCTTTTGCAGGCTCCATCGGCATCATCGGCATCGCGCTGATCTTTGCCGTGTCCCAGGGCCTGACCACCTACATCGACACCCTGCAGGAGGACACCCTGTCCTCCTATCCCCTGACCCTGCAGGAGACCCACATGGATATGGGATCCCTCATGGGGGCCTTCATCGGCCAGGCCATGAGCGCCAAGGAGCACGAGAACGACGCGGTGTACCCCAAGAACATGGTGTACAACATGGTCAACGCCCTGGGCTCCATGGAGGACACCAAGAACGACCTGGCGGCCTTCAAGCGCTATATCGAGCAGGAGAAGGCTGACCCGGAAAGCGATCTGTACAGCGCCCTGAGCGGCGTGCAGTACACCTACAGCGTCCCGCTGGAGGTGTACACGCAGAGCGTGGACGGCACCATCATCCACTCCGATGCGGAGGCCCTGATGCAGGAGATGATGATGGACTACTTCCGCATGGATATGTCCGCCATGGTGGATATGTCCGCAAGCATGGGCGTGACCACGGCCAGTATGTCGCCCATGTCCTCGGCGGCCCGCATCTGGCAGGAGATGCTGCCGGGTGAAAACGGCGATCCCGTCAGCCCGGTGCTCAAGAAGCAGTACGATGTGGTGTACGGCACCTGGCCGACGCAGCATGACGAGATTGTGCTGGTGCTGGACGCCGACAATGAGATTGCGGACATGACGCTCTACGCCCTGGGCCTGAAGTCCAAGGCGGAAATCGACGCGCTGGCCGAGGCGGCCTTCACCCAGGGGGCGGTGGAGGTGAAGGACGAGCGCTGGACGTATGAGGAAATCTGCGGCATGGATTTCCGCGTGGTGCTGGGCTACTCCTGCTATGTCTATGATGAAGCGGCGGGCGCCTACACCGATCTGCGGGAAACCCAGGCCGGCTTGCGCTACCTCTACGATAACGGCGTGCGCCTGCGCGTTTCCGGCATCATCAAGCCCAATGAGGAGGCCGTCAGCAGCATGCTGACCGGCACCATCGCCTATACCTCCGACCTGACCCGCTTCATCATCCGGGAGGCGGAGAAGTCGCCCCTGGTGCAGGCGCAGCTGGCGGACAAGACCACAGATGTGTTCACCGGACTGCCCTTCCAGGAAGCGATGGGCAGCATGAGCGATGCGGAAAAGGCTGCGGAGCTTCTTGCCTACATCGGCAACCTGGACGAAAAGGGCAAGGCCGAGGCCTATGTGAAGATGATGAGCGTGCCCACCCAGGAGCAGGTGGACGCGCTGCTGAACATGTCTCTGCGCGGCATGACCCGCGAGAAGATCGAGGCGATGATGCAGCAGGGCCTGACCCAGCAGATGAGCATCAGCGCGGAGGACATGAGCAAGTACATCTCCGCCATGAGCGATGAGGAGCTGATGCGCCTGGTGCGGCAGATGGCTGAGGAGAGCCTCCGCCAGCAGTACGCCCAGCAGCAACGGCAGCGCCTGTCCGCCCTGAGCGAAAACGAGCTGTCGGCCAAGCTGCAGGAGCTGCTGCCCACCCTGACCGAGGCGCAGCTGGCCGCCAGCTACGACGATGTGGTGGTCTTCTCCGAATCCAACTACGACTACAACATGGTCAAGCTGGGCTATGTCGATCTCGACAAGCCTGCCAGCATCAGCCTGTACGCCGCGTCCTTCGAGGACAAGGATGCGATTGAGGCCGCCATCGCCGCCTACAATGATTCCGTCAGCGACCTGGAGCGCATCTCCTACACGGACTATGTGGGCCTGATGATGAGCAGCGTCACCACCATCATCGACGCCATCACCTATGTGCTCATCGCCTTCGTGTCCATCTCCCTGGTGGTGTCCTCCATCATGATCGGCGTAATCACCCTCATTTCCGTGCAGGAGCGCACGAAGGAGATCGGCATCCTGCGTGCCATCGGCGCGTCCAAGAAAAACGTGAGCAGCATGTTCAGCGCCGAGACGCTGATCATCGGCTTCACCTCCGGCGCGCTGGGCGTGATCGTCACCTGGCTGCTGTGCATCCCCATCAATGCCATCATTCAGGAGCTGACCGGCCTGCTGTCCCTGGAGGCGTACCTGCCCTGGCAGGTGGCGCTGATCCTGGTGGGCATCAGCATGCTGCTGACCCTCTTTGCCGGCATCATTCCCAGCCGCAGCGCTGCGAAGAAGGACCCCGTGGTGGCTCTGCGCACCGAGTAAGCAACTCCATACAGAAAGGGACGTCCGCAGATGCGCGGGCGTCCCTGTTTGCTTGGGGGGGATGGATCAGGCGGTGGGCTGGCCTTCCGGGCTGCGGGTCAGGAGCATGACGCATTCGCAATGCTCCGTAAAGGGAAACATGTCCACCGGAATGGCCTTGACGGCCTTGTATCCGCCCTTTACGAGGAAGGCCGCATCCCGGGCGAGGGTATCCGGGCCGCAGGAGACGTACACGATGCGCTTCGGGCGCAGCTGCAGGGCGGAGGAGAGGAACTTTTCGTCGCTGCCGGAGCGGGGAGGGTCCATGATCAGCACGTCCAGGGGCAGCCCCTCCTGGGCCATCTTGACCATGAAGCGGCCTGCGTCGTCGCAGAAGAAGCGGGCGTTGCGGACGCTGTTGAGGCGGGCGTTCTCCTTGGCGTTGCGCACCGCGTCGGCATTGAGCTCCACGCCGATGACCTCGCGCGCCTGTCCGGCGGCGCACAGGCCGATGGTGCCCGTACCGCAGTACGCGTCCAGCACCGTTTCCTTTCCGGTGAGGGCGGCCAGCGAAAGCGCGGTGCGGTAGAGCGGTTCGGTCTGGCGGAGGTTGACCTGGTAGAAGCTCTGGGGGCTGATGCGGAAGCGCAGCCCGCACAGTTCGTCCTCCAGATAGCCCGGGCCGTGGAGGGTCACGTCGGTTTTGCCCAGCACCATGCTGGTCTGCCGGGTGTTGACGTTGAGGACGACGGTGGTGATCTCCGGGTGACGGCGGACAAGCTCGCCCACCAAGGCGCGTCCGCCGGGGAATTCCTTGCCCGTGGCCACCAGGATGACCATCACCTGTCCGGTGACGGCGGCGGTGCGCACCAGCACATGCCGCAGGAAGCCGCGGTGGGTGTTCTCGTTG
>JBGVOA010000042.1:0-9135 GCA_045126095.1 Christensenellales bacterium
CCCACCTGCCGCAGACTCAACCCACTCCAGGCGCGGGAGGCCCTCAGCCGACCGCGCACGCACAACCATGCCACAGCACCACGCGCGCGCAGTCAGACCGAAGGAACTCAACTCCATCGCGAGATGGGTGCAGCGTCACGCTGCCCGACCGTGCACGCGCAACCATGCCACAGCACCACGCGCGCACAGTCAGACCGAAGGCACTCAACTCCATCGCGAGATGGGTTTGAAAAGGGACGAAGTCCCTTCGCGAGGTGCAGGGGCAGCGCCCCTGCCGGGTTCCAGGGCAGCGCCCTGGGACGGGGGAATCCAGAGGGGGCCACTGCCCCCTCTGGCGGGATTCTAAAGGGCAGCGCCCTTTAGCCTTTGACAGCGCCGAGCATGATGCCCTTGACGAAGAAGCGTTGCATGAAGGGATAGACGCACAGGATCGGGATGATGGACACCATGGAGATAGTGTACTTGATGACGCGGGAGGACAGCATCGTGTCCGCCTGGGCCTGGGACAGCTGGCCGGAGCCGGACACCAGAGCGCTCAGGTTGGAGGACTGGTTCAGGTACACATACAAGCGGTGCTGCAGCGTGTACATCTCAGGCCGGCCGGACATGAGCAGCAGGGAGTCCTGGAAGGAGTTCCAGTTGCCCACCGCGCCAAAGATGGCGATGGTCGCCAGGATCGGCACGGACAGCGGCAGGATGATCTTGGTGAACACCGTGGGCGTATTCGCGCCGTCGATGACCGCCGATTCCTCCAGGGACGCGGGGATGGACTCGATGTAGGTCTTCACCAGAATGATGTTGTAGGGCGCGATCATGCCCGGAATGATGTAGGCCAGGAAGTTGTTGGTCAGGCCCAGCATCAGCATGTTCATGTACCACGGGATCAGGCCGGCGTTGAAGTACATGGTGATGACCAGCGCACGATACATGAAGCTGCGCTTCCACATCTTCTGCTTCGTCACCATATAGCCCGCCCAGGCGGACACCAGCACCATCAGGGCCGTGCCGATGATGGTACGTGCCACCGTCACCACGACGGAGCTGCCCAGATCAGCCACATCCTTCAGGGAAATGTAGTTGTTGACGTGGAAGCCGATCGGGTAGAAGTTCACCATGCCGCTGGTGACCTTGTCGTTATCAGAAATGGTGTTGATGAACAGGTAGTAGAACGGGAACACGCACAGGAGCGTGAAGAGCGCGAAGAAGATTGTGTTGAACACATCAAACAGCGGCATACCGCTGAAGAGGATGTACGCAGCCAGACCCGCAATCAGCATCGCCACCAGCATAGGCAGGATCGTCCTGCCCATGGCGTTGGCAGCCTGGGCCGTCTCAATCGTGCCCTTCGCCTCGCCCGTGGTGGTCGTCAGCTGCGTCAGCACAGCCGCCAGCTGGTCAACGCCGGCCATCTGCTGCTGGGCTGCATCCATGCGCGCCTGGGGCTGCACCATCAGGGCCGCCGCCAGCGCATCGTTCACCGGCTGATCATCCGTCAGCAGCGCGCCATAGGCGACCTCCACGTCGCAGGCCTCCGCATGAGCCTTCAGGTCTGCCATGGTGGGCGCGGCCTCCGCAGCCGTCTTGGCCGCCGTCAGCACATCCACAAGGGCCTGGGCTTCCGTGCGCTTGCCCGCCAGGGTCTCCAGGAACGCAGGCAGCTTTTCCTCGTCCGCCGCGTTCTTGTTCTTCTTCAGGTAGTCCGCCGCAGCCGCCGCAGGGTCGGCACGGTAGGACTCCGCCTTCTTCTCGTTTGCATTCAGCAGCAGGATGATGGCCTCGGTGCAGCCCTCGCCCTGCAGGGCCAGCTTCGCACGGGCCTCGAAGTCCAGCTCCTCCGCAGGCGCTTCAGCTTCGGCAGACTCCTGGGGCTCCGCCGCTTCGCCGCCGGTCAGTGCCGTCAGCAGCACGGTCAGGTTCTCCAGGTACTCTTCCAGCTCCGCCTCGGTCGCCAGATCCGGGTTCGCCTCCAGATAGGCCTCCACAGCCTTCTCCGGATTCTTGCGCCACTGCTTGGCCTGGGTGTTGTTCGCCTTGAGCAGCACGATCAGCGCTTCCACGCACTCCTCGTTCTGCAGCGCCTCGTCCAGGCGGGCGCGGGTGGCCGCCAGGTCGCTCTCGCGGGCGGCGGTCACATCGTTGTTCAGCGCAGTCAGGGCCGTCAGCACCGCGTCGATGCTGGCCAGCTCGGCCGCCGTTTCGTCCATTTCGGGCTGGATGGCCGCCAGGAAGGCCGCCGTCAGCGTTTCGCCCGCGGGCTCCTCGTTCGCCGGGAATTCGATGTCATCCAGCGTCAGGCTACAGCTTGCCGCCAACTCCTTGAGCTGCGCCACGGTCATGGGCGCTTCGCTGTTGGCCGCCACGGCCTCCTGCACAGGGGTGAGCAGCGCCAGCTCCGCCTCCTGGGCGGCGCGGTGCTCCTCCAGCCACGCCAGGTGAGCCGGCAGGGTCGCGCGGGTTTCCGCAGCGGGATACTTGTTCAGGTAAGCCTCCACAGCGGCGGACGGGTTGGCCGTCCATTCCGCAACTTTGGCGTCATCCGCATCCAGCAGGCAAGCAATCGCCTCCAGGCAGCCCTCGCTCTGCAGCGCCTCAACGGACTCCACGCGGTCAGCAATCAGCTGATCCAGCTTGCCCGCCACGTCCGCCGTGGCCGCCTTGGCCTTGTCCAGATCGTCGCAGACAGCCTGTACAACCAGCTGGCCGTCCTCGCCGTTCACCACCTTGATGGTAGAAACGAGTTCAGCATCCGTTTCCTCCGCCGCGAACAGATTCACCGCCGCGGTGATCTGCTCGGAGTAGTGGGCCGCCAGGTCAGCCGGGGCATCCGCAGCGGAGGCCGGGATGCACTCGGCGGACAGCGTCAGCGTGGACTGCGCCGTCAGGGGCTTCGTCAGGTAGGCGGACACGGCCCATGCGGCCGCGCCTGCCACCGCCATGATCACCACGATCAGGAGGAAGCGAAGCCAGGGATTGATCTTGCGCACCGACAGGCGATACCTGTCGATCTTCTTGGCAAAATTATTTTCCATCTCTCATCGACCTCCTTAAATGATGCTCTCGCCGCGGATGGCCTTGGAAATACCATTCGCACCGAACAGCAGCGTCACGCCAATGAGGGACTTGAACACGCCCACCACGGTGGACAGCGGGATCAGGCCGGACTTGATACCGATGTTGTACACGTACAGATCCAGCACCTCGATCACGTCCTTGTTGATGGCGTTCTCGAACACCAGGTACTGATCCATGCCGTTGGACAGCATGCCAGCCACGCTCATCAGCAGCATGACCATGTAGGTCGGAACCAGGCCGGGGATGGTGATGTGGCGGATGCACTGGAAGCGGTTCGCGCCGTCGACGCGGGCAGCCTCATAGAGCTGCTGGTCGATGCCTGCGATGCCCGCGATGTAGACGATGGCGCTCCAGCCAAGGCCCTTCCAGGTGCCCCAGAGCAGCATCTTCACCCAGATCCAGTCCGCGCTGGCCAGATAGTCCGTCTTTGCACCGCTGATTTCCAGGACATTGCGCAGGAAGGAGTTGATGAAGCCGTCCGTGGAGAAGATGGCGAAGGCAATGGCGTACACCAGAACCCAGGAGATGAAGTTGGGGATGGTGGTCAGCGTCTGCACCACGCGCTGGAACTTGGAGGAACGCACCTCCGCCAGCAGCACCGCGAAGGCGATGGGCAGCCAGCTGGTGGCGATGCCCAGGCCGGACATCACCAGCGTGTTGCGCAGCACGCGGACAAGGTCATCGCGGTTGGCGGGATTCTCAAACAGGTAGGTGAACCACTTCAGGCCCACATAGTTGCTCTCCTGCACCACCGCGCCGTTCTCCACCACATCGTGGAGCAGCAGCGGGTCGCCGATCTTGTAATCGAAGAAGGCAAAACGCCAGCCCCAGATAGGCAGGTAGCAGAAGATGAAGGTCAGCAGCAGGATGGGAAGGAACATCAGGAAATTGCGGTATTTCTCCTCCATTTCCATCTTTTCTTCCATTTCATCCGGCAGCAGGTACCAGGCCGTAAAGCTGCTGACGAAGATCACCGCAGCAGCCACCACCCAGAAAATCAGGCCGCCGGGGAACATCGCCTGCACCTCGTCCGCGCCATTCGCCGCGACAGGCACCTGCTGGAAAATGCTATACACATAGAAGATGATGAACAGACCCGCCAGCATCGCGGCAGAACCCGCCACAGGCAGCAGATAGCCGCCCTTCTTCTTCATGCGGTTGTTGCCCAGGGACATGCACGCACCGGCGGCGTTGAGCACGATACCCAGCACAACCACCGCCGCACCGGCCATCAGCAGCTTCACCGTGCCGGCCGTGATCGTGTTGTGCAGGATCGCGTTCTCCAGCTTCTCCACGATGGTGCCGTAGGAGGTCGCCATGGTGAAGAGGGAGGCGTTCTCGTTGATCAGCAGGGACACGCGGCCCGGGTTCACGTTGGGCAGGAACACCAGCAGGCCCGTCACAACGATCAGCACGCGGGTAAGGCGCTCGAAGATCGTCAGCAGGTCGATCTGCATGTAGGTTTCCGTCTTGCGGGGCAGGGTCACCCAAGCCAGCAGGCCCGTGAGCGCCGCCAGGATCGCCACGATCAGGCAGACCCACAGCGCATCGGGAATATCCAGCGCCAGCTTGGCAATGGCCGCCTCCAGCGTCTCGGACACAGGAGCCAGGCCATGGGCAGCACGCAGCTGCTCCACATGCAGGGCGATGCGCTCATGCGCGCCCTTGATCGCCATCAGCAGTCCGGCAGACGCACCCGCGCCCAGGAACAGCAGCGGCAGACCCGCCTTGCGCATGCGGTTGTTGCCTAGGGACATCACCATGCCCACCAGGCCCACCACCATGGCCAGCATCAGGCCACGGGCGCAGTTGACCAGCACATCGGTCTGCTCAGCCTCCAGCTGAGCGCCCGCGATATTGGAGGGCTCCTTGGCCGCACGCAGCGCTGCAGCACAGGCCTTCAGCGCCTCCGCCACCTCGGTCAGCTTGGCATTGGCCACGGGCACCGTCGCATCGATGGCAGCCTGGGCCTCAGCATTCTTCACGGGATCATTCTTCACGCGGGGGTCGGTCATGAGCTTCATGGCGTCGCCAGCGCTCTTGATCGCCGCCTGCGCATCCGTCAGGATCGCACGGGTGGTGGCGACCGCCGTTTCGACAGCCTCCGTCGCCGCACGGTTGGAATCCAGCTCAGCGCGCGCCTGGGCCTGGTCAGCCAGCAGACGCTCGTTGGCAGCGATCATCGCCGCCTGATTCTCGCCGAACGCAGCGTTCACCTGCGTCAGCACCGGCTCCAGGCGCTCCAGCGTCGTGGTTTCGCTGGTATCCACAGGCGTGATCGCCTCGGTCAGCAGCTTGGCATAGACCGCGTTGGTCGCCGTCATCTCCGGCACAGCGGCAGACAGCTCAGTCAGCGCCGCCACAACCTCGGTCTTTTCTGTCTCATAGGCCGTCTTCAGCGTCTCGTAGTCAGGCTCGCCCTCGACCGGCTCGGCCTCCGGGTCTGCCGCTGCATAGGCCTCCATGGCTGCATTGAGCTCCCGCAGGGCAAGAGCCGCCGCCGCATAGGCATCCAGCTTTGCCTCGCCGTCCTCAATGCTGCCGGCCTCCACAGCCTCAGCCAGGTCAGCGCTGGCCGCATCAACCGCCGCGATCACGTCCGGCAGGATTTCGCCCAGGCGGGTCGCCTCGTTACGGGCGTCCGCCGCGCCGGCCCAAACGTAGTTCACCAGCGCCTTGGACAGCAGCTTATGGGCTTCCTTCTGCTGCACAACGGAGTTCGCCACGCCCTCCAGGCCGAAGCCCGCAGTGCCTGCCGCATCCTCCAGGGCAAAGGCCAGATCCATGTTCTCAGGATCAGCCGCCAGGGCCTGCAGCGCATCGTTCGCCAGCTGCAGCATGGCAGCAGCATCCGTCAGCGCGGCCAGCTCCACCTCCATGTGCTCGGCCAGAACAGCCTCATAGGCGTTCATCTCCGCACGGAGGGTGCTGTCCAGCGCGGCCTCGGCAGCATCCATTGCCTTCACCGCATCCGCGGATTCGATACGCGCCTTGTCCATGGTCGGCGCACCGATGGCGGAAAGCAGCTCGCCGCTCTGCGCCTCCAGGGCGCCGGCAGCAGTATCCAGCGCGGCCACCAGCGCATTGGCCTGGGCATAGTAATCCGCCAGTTCTGCAACGCCTGCGGACTGCAGCTCATACGCCGTCTTGCCGCCCATGGCCAGCTGCGACAGCGATGCGCGGCCCAGCACAGCCGTCTGCCCGGGGTTGCTCATCCCCAGGAACAGCAGCACGGCCAGCGCGCAGACGAGGATCCGTGCCGGCCAGCTCAGCACATGATTGAGCTTGCTTCCGCGGATCTCCGTGTAGGGCTCGGCCTTGCGCAGGCGTGCCCTCTCCTTGAATTTCTGCATGTTCATCCCTCAATTCATCTCAGCAGTGTAAATGCATCAACGCATGATGTGCGGGTGTGCTGACGAAGGAGCGCCACGCGGGCAGCCCCGGCTCGCATCCCTCATGAGCACACCCCCTGTGCCTTCCCTCCCCGGAACACTCCGGAGGATAATCCTGAAAAGCACCCGCGGTGCTCCCCCTCCGCAGAAGGAGAGCACCGTGGGGCTCAAAAACCAGGATCAGTCAGCCAGACCGTTCACGGTGAAGGTGAACACAACAGTGGTGTTGGCGCCGGGCATGTAGCTGAAGTTGGGCTCGATCTTGTTGTACTCATCGCGGACGACGATCTCAACATAGTCGGTCTCAGTACGCACAACCAGCTCGGTCTGGGTCTTGCCGTCGCCGATCTTCACCTTCGCGTCGGAGATGGTCACATAGCCTTCCTTGACCAGCGCGGAGGGGATATCGGTGGTGACGCGGAAGAAGCGCAGCAGGGTATCAACGCCGAAGCCGTGGTCACCGGTGATCATGGTCACGGTGTAGGTGCCGTTGCCGGTGATGACAGCGTCCTCGAAGGTGCCGCCGTAATCCACAGCGTTGTTCTCGGCATCCCAGCCAGTCAGACGGTTGAAGTAATCGGGGTAATCAACGCTGTCACGGCCGTAGGAGGAATCGTACCAGTCGTTACGGAAGATGTAGCTCTCGGACTGGACAGCAACGTAAGCGTTGTAGTCCACCGCGATCATCTCAGCAACCTGCTCCTCGGTCAGAGGCGCGGGGCCTTCGGCAGCCGGGGGCTCGCCGTAGATGTAGTCAAAGGTGATCTCGATGGTCTCAACAGCAGCCAGATCGTCCTTGTTGACAATAATGGGGGTAGCGCCCTCCAGATCGCCATCAGCGCGGCGCGCGTCAGCAGGCAGCTCGCCCACCCACTCGTTCATCACGTTGACGCGGGTCTCGATGGTGTCGTCAGAAGAGGTGTAGCCCTTGTTGAAAGGCACGGCATTGCCGTTGACCTTGATCTCGGTGATGTCGATGAAGTAGCCGGGGAAGGTGTGCTCGCCGGTCTTGATGCCCAGAGCAGCGAAGGCCACGCCGGAAGCGGGAGCGTCGAAGGCCAGGCCGACGGTGTAGGTGCCGGGGCCATCCACGGTCGCGGTGGTCGCGGTCACACCGGCGTACTCGTTGCCGTCATGCCAGTACTGGGTGGCCCAGGCAGCGTCGGCGAACATGATGTAAGCGGTGTCGGTCACGGGGATCAGGGAGAAGTCGATCTCGTAGGTAGCAACCTCAGCGAAAGCGTCCTTGGACACGATGATCGCGGAAGCACCCTCCACAGAGCCGTCGAAGGAACGGGCGTCAGCCGGGGGCTCGCTCACCCACTCGTTCATGACGTTCATGCGGGTCTCGATGGTGTCATCGGAGGAGGTGTAGCCCTTGGTGAAGGCAATGGACTCACCGTTGATGCGGATGTCGTTGATCTTGATGGTCATGCCGGGGAACAGGGTCTCGCCGTGCTTGATGCCCAGGGCGGTGAAGGCAACGCCGGTCGCCTTGCCAGCCTCGGTGGTGGTGAAGTCCAGGCCGACGGAGTAGTCGCCAGCGCCGGTCACGGTCGCATTGTTCACGGTCACGCCGCCGTAGTCATTGCCATCCAGCCAGTACTGAGCAGCCCAGTTCTGATCGGCGAACATGATGTACGCGGTGTCGATGCCGTTCTTGAGCACGGAGAAGTCAACCTCGATGGAGGTCACGCCAGTGAAGGCGTTCTTGTCCACGATGATCCAGTTGGCGTCAGCCACATTGCCATCATAGGAACGGGCGTCAGCGGGCAGCTCGCCCACCCACTCGTTCATGATGTTCATGCGGGTCTCGATGGTGTCGTCGGAAGAGGTGTAGCCCTTGCCAACCTCGATCGCGGCGCCATTGATGCGGATCTCGTTGATCTTCAGGTAGTGCTTCGGGAAGTCGATTTCGCCGTTCTTCAGGCCCAGGGCCATGAAGGCAACGCCCTCAGAAGCGCTGTCGAAGGTCAGACCCACCGTGTAGTCGCCCTCGCCGGTAACGACCGCATTGGTGGGGGTCACGCCGGCGTAATCATTGCCGTCCAGCCAGTACTGGGTAGACCAGTCGCTGTTGGCGAACATGATGTACGCGTTGGGCGCAGGAGCAGCTTCCTCCGCCATGGCAGGCACAAGGCCCAGGGCCATGATCAGAGCCATCACCAGAGCCATGAGCTTGGTAACGTTTTTCATTTTGGTTCCCTCCTTATCATTTTGATCACTTTACAGCGCATATGTCAAAAACGATTTCGACTTCAGACACAATGCGCCGTGCAGCAATCGTCTGTGTATTTATTGTAGTACATCTCGGAAACGCTGTCAAGCAAATTCCATGAAAAACGGCCGTCAATCCGACCGAATTCTGTATAAATTTTGTTCAAGTTGCACGATTGTCACTTTGCAAACGTTTTCAGGCAACATAATTCACATTCCTTTTTTTACATCCGGGCCGCCGTTCCCGTCCTTTCCCCTCCCATGCCCCGAAAAACCGATCGGCGGCCACAAGCAAAGCGGAGCCGCCGTAAAACGCAGCAGCTCCGCCAGGGGAATCAGGGGAATAACGGGAAGGCTTACTCCTTCACGCCGCCGACGGCCACGCCGGCGATGATGAACTTCGAGAGGCACAGGTAGACAACGATGACCGGCAGGATGGACAGACAGATCATCA
>JBGVOA010000043.1:0-2567 GCA_045126095.1 Christensenellales bacterium
TCTGAATATCCATGCTTGCTTCCTCCTTTATTCGTGCCGCCCCATGCGGCTCTTTGCTACCATGATACACCAAAGCGCAGATGGATGCAAGCCCCTGCAGGCGGTTGTGCGCCAAATTTTCACACGGCGGCCGCATGTCCCGGACCGGAACAAAAAGAAGCGACCGCAGCCGCTTCTTATCGGATGTTACTCGTTCCAGTTATCCAGCGTGTCCTGCGCCAGGCGGAGGAGCTCGCTGAGTTTGGAGCGATCCTGCTGGCTGATGCCGCTGGGCATATAGGGCTCAAAGGTGTTGAGGCTGGCGCTGAGCAGGTACTGCGGGGTGACGTGCAGCAGATTGCACAGACCCACCAGCGTTTCGATGCTGGCCACGCGGGTGCCGCGCTCAATATGGCCGAGGAAGGAGGCGGAAATGCCGCACTGCTCAGCCAGCTCCTCCTGGGTCAGGTCAAGCTTGCGGCGCAGCTCGCGTACGCGCTTGCCCAGATCCTTGTAATCGACATTGTACATGACAAAAACCTCCTGTACGAGCCATTTTGTACTCCCATTTTACTTGATTTGATCCGAAAATGAAATAGCATATAAGAATCAAATGGCGCAAAAAGAAGCAATTTCAAAAAAAGCGAACATCCTGCCCGTAAAAGTGCAGGTCGCTGCAGCCGGAAAAGGTTGCAAAGAAAATTTTGCGAAAGTACTGTACTTTTCCAGAAAAGCATGATATAATCTCAACTGCAGCCCAACCAAGTATCCAGGGAATGATCGTCCTCAGGCGTCTCAAGACCCCGCTGGAAGCATTTGCCCCGAAGGTTTCGGTAGGGATGACACAATTTTGAGGAGGATCTCCATCATGTACAACGATTACCAGGACGAGACCCTTGTTTGCCGTGAGTGCAACAACGAGTTCGTGTTCTCTGCTTCCGAGCAGGCCTTCTACGCCGAGAAGGGCTTCACCAACAAGCCCGCCCGCTGCCGCGATTGCCGCAATGCCCGCAAGCGCGCTCAGGCCGGTGGTGACGACCGACCCATGTTCGACGCTGTGTGCGACGATTGCGGCGTGTCCTTCCAGCTGAAGTTCCAGCCCAACGGCTCCAAGCCCGTGTACTGCAACGCCTGCTTCCAGAACCATCGTCCCGCCCGCTACTAAGAAGCGGACGGTGTGCGGTTCCTGAACAAGCACATCGTGCACCCCTGCGGTTCGCCGCGGGGGTGTTTTTGTGTACATAGACTGTACCTGATGGAGGAATCCGTTCTGCGGGACGGGATGCGCGCTTTCGTCAAATCTCCTGTATTTCCTGTGTATTTCGCTTGCAATTTGGGCTGATATGGTGCATACTATATGTGCGGTACGAAATTCGACCGCCGGGCAAAATTTGTCCCACCAAATTGCAAGAACATTCCTGCTCGCAGGATCAATAAGGAGGATAACGATTATGGATCGCGTATTCAACTTCTCTCCCGGCCCCTCTATGCTGGCTATGCCTGTGCTGGAAAAGGCGCAGAAGGATCTGATGTGCTACGGCAATACCGGCATGAGCGTGATGGAGATGTCCCACCGCTCCAAGATGTACACCGATATCTTCGATAAGACCGTGGCTGACCTGCGCAAGGTGATGAACATCCCGGACGACTACGAGGTGCTGTTCCTGCAGGGCGGCGCGACCGAGCAGTTCTCCGGCATCCCGCTGAACCTGATGAAGACCGGCAAGGCCGACTATGTGGTGTCCGGCAACTTCGCCAACCTGGCCGCCGAGGAAGCCAAGCGCTACGGTGAGGTCAACATCGCCGCCAGCAGCAAGGCGGACAACTACACCTATGTGCCGGACATGAAGACCGCCAACTTCTCCGACGATGCGGATTATGTCCACATCTGCCAGAACAACACCATCTACGGCACCCGCTACATTGAGCTGCCGGACGTCAAGGTGCCTATCGTGGCGGACTGCTCCTCCATGATCCTCTCCGAGCCCATGGATGTGACCAAGTACGGCGTGATCTACGCCGGCGCGCAGAAGAACATCGGCCCCTCCGGCCTGTGCGTGATGGTGGTCAAGAAGGACCTGCTGGGCAACGCCAACAAGCTGTGCCCGAAGCTGATGAACTGGACTGTGCAGGCTGACAAGGGCAGCATGTACAACACCCCCAACACCTGGGGCATCTACCTGGCCGGCCTGACCTTCGACTGGCTGCTGTCCATCGGCGGCGTGGAGGCCATCCACAAGGTCAACCAGGAGAAGGCTGCCATGCTCTACGACTTCCTGGACGAGTCGAAGCTCTTCAAGGGCACCGCGCAGAAGGAATACCGGAGCCTGATGAACGTCACCTTCGTCACCGGCGACGCGGACAAGGACGCGGCCTTCGTCAAGGCGGCGGCTGCTCAGGGCCTGGTGAACCTGAAGGGCCACCGCACCGTCGGCGGCATGCGCGCGAGCATCTACAACGCCATGCCCGTGGAAGGCGTGAAGAAGCTGGTCGACTTCATGAAGCAGTTTGAGGCGGACAACGCCTGATAATTCACTGGCGGAGGAGGCGCTCCCTGCTCCGCCGGATTTCTTTACAGAAGACCCTCT
>JBGVOA010000044.1:0-8747 GCA_045126095.1 Christensenellales bacterium
GCCAGGATGTGGGCGAGGATGCGGTGGAGCTCTACTGCGCCCTGTACGAGGCTGCGCTGGATGTGCCGGACAGGGAGGCGCTGGCCTATCCGCTTTCGATCCTCAAAATGAGCCTGATGGAGCGCGGCATGGAGACTGTAGAGTACGCGCCTGCCACCGCCGCCCTCTTCGACGTGATGCCTGCGGACACCGATGGCGAGATGCGCTGGCCCGCCATCCGCAGCCGCGAGAACGGCGCGGTGATGAAGCGCGGATTGTACCTGCGCCGTCAGGGCTGATGCGTTCGCCGAAAATACGGAGGAATCCCTTTTATGATTTATTTTGGCTTTGACCTGGGCGACGGCGAAAGCTGCGTCACCTGGAGCCGCGATATCACCGCCAACGAGCCCACGCCCATCGCCGTATCGGGCGAGCTGAGCTTTATTTCAGCCGTGGCGATGATGGGCGACACGCCGGTGGTGGGCCGCCTGGCCTCCGCCGACAGCCCTGACCTGACGGATCTGCGGGTGTGCTTCAAGCGGCACTTCCTGGAGAACCGGGAGGACGTGAACCTGGCCGTGCAGCGCTTTGCCCGGGGCGTGATGAACGCGCTGCGGCAGAACGAGGCCGTGTGCCATGCGGTGGATGACCCGGAGGAGGCCTGCTTCATCGTGGGCTGCCCGGCGGGCTGGGGCGAGGAGGCCCGGGCGCGCTACCGTCAGCTGCTGACGGAGGCGGGCATGCCGAATGTCCGCCTGGCCTCGGAATCCCGCGCGGCCTTCGAGAATGCGCTGCGCCGTCGCGTGGAGGGCGTGGAGCCCGGCATGATCGAGGATTGCGTGCTGATGATCGACATCGGCTCCTCTACGCTGGATCTGGCCTACGTCTGCGATGGCGAGGAGCACAATGTGGAAATCGTGGGCGACGTGAAGCTGGGCGGTGGCCTGATGGACGAGATGATCCTGGAGCACGCGCTGGAGGCGATGCCCTCCCCGGAGGCGTCCGCCGCCCTGCGCCGCTTCCTCCGGGAGAACCCCGCCTGGCACAGCCGCGTCATGCTGGAGGCCCGCGCCATCAAGGAGCGCTACTTCCGCAAGGAGGAGCATTACTTTGCCACCGGCGAGACGCTGGAGAAATTCGTCCGCATCCCCGGCGTTCCCGGCGTGCGGGGGCTGACCATCGCCCTTTCGCCGGAGATCGTGCAGTTCGGCGTCATCAGCCGCCCCCATCCCCTGCTGGACGGCATGTCCTTCGAGTCCCGCCTGAGCAACACGCTGCAAACCGTGCATCAGCGCATCCGCGCCCGGGAGCCGCGCATCGTCATCCTTACCGGCGGCCCCTCCCGCATGCGCTTCTTCCGGGAGATGTGCCAGGAGGAGTTCGGCAGCTCCACCGTGGTGGTGTCCGCCGAGCCGGAGTTCGATATCGCCCGGGGCCTGGCCTACGCAGGCAGCGTGGACGAGGGCGCGGCGCGCCTCCTGGCGGAAATGCGTGAGTTCATCGCCTCCGACGCGGTTGAGGAGCTCGTTTCCGACCGCATGGACGACCTCATCCAGGACATCAGCGCCGCGCTGGGCGAAAAGCTGATGAAGCGCTGCGTCCTCAAGAGCTTCCGCCTGTGGAAGGAGGGCCGCCTCAAGACCCTGCAGGATTTTGAGGACAGCACCAGCCAGGCCATCGCCAGCTACCTGAAGAGCTGCGACGGTCAGCAGACGGTGGAAGCCGCCTGCAAGCCCTGGACGCGCGCGCTGCTGGCCGAGGTGCAGAAGACGCTGGACGAAATAGCCCGCAAGCACGGCGTATCCCTGGGGCAGCTGCAGGCCGGACGCATCCGCCTGGGCCGCGGCGACGAGGACATGTCCGACCTGGATGTGTCCGCCCAGCTGGTGGCCGTGGTGCAGACCCTTGTCACCGTCATCACCGGTGTGATCATGGTCATGCTGTGCAGCGGCACAGGCATTGCGCTGATCTCCGCCGGCCCGGTGGGCGTGGTGGGCGGCGTGGTGATTGCGCTGGCGGCCAGCCTGCTGGGACGCGAGTTCGTCAAGGATGCCATGATGGGCCTGAACGTGCCGCCGCTTCTGCGCAAGGCCTTCCCGGAGCTTTCGGTGAGCAGCCAGCGCAACCAGGCCCGCATCGCCCAGAGCATCTGCGCCGCTCTCACCTCCGACGCAGACTTCCGCCCCGACCTCACCCGGCAGATCTCCGACCTGATCGACGGCAACCTGAACGACCTCCTGCGCAGCAGCGAGGTGCAGTTCGTCGCCTGATCCATCCAGTCCAACCGAAAGCGAGTGACCCTATGAAACGCCTGATTTGCCTCCTTCTGGCCCTGCTCCTGCCCCTTATCTCCCTGGCGGAGGGCGCGGTGTACAACCGCACCGGCAACCTCACCGAGGAGTACGTCTTCCCCGAGGGCACGCCGGTGCTGGAGATCGTCTTCCCCCGCGTGTATTCCTCGGACTGCGCCATTCTCCGCTTCGGCGGGGAAACGATGATGATCGATGCGTCCACGAAAAACACGACCATGCGCGGGCGCATCCAGACCGCCATGGCCGCCATGGGCGTTGATCACATCGACACGGCCTACAACTCTCACCCCCACGACGACCATATCGACGGCTTCCAGTTCGTGCACGAGTACGCACCCATCGGGCAGCTGCTCATCGCCTTCCCGGAGAACTATGACCCCCGGATGAAGGAAGCGGTGAAGTTCTGCACGGCAAACGGCATCCCCATCGTCCACGTGCAGGACGGCGATGTGCTGACCATGGGCGAAAACGGCGAGGTGACGCTGACCGTCATCCAGCGCTGGGGAACGAAAAGCTGGGATACGAACGACCAGTCCGCCATGCTGCTCGTCCGCTATGGCGAGCGCACCATCCTCTTCACCGGCGACGTGGAAAACCGCGCCCAGCGGGATTACGGCGAGAATCCCCCTGCCTGCGGCCTGAAGGCGGACATCCTCAAGCAGCCCCATCACGGCCAGCAGCCCCTGCAGGACGTATTCCTTGAGCAGATCCAGCCGGAGATCGTCTTCATGAACGGCGCGGCGGACGTGATGAACGGCGCAAAGAAGTACCTGAACAAGCACGGCGTGCCCTTCATCCTCGGTTACCAGGGCCTGACCCGCATGCGCACCGACGGCAGCATCTGGGTCATCGACTACCTGCACGAGGAGAACACCGACCGCCAGACCATCAACCCCGTTTACACCACGACGACGGACGTTCCGTAAGGAGATCGCCATGCGCTACGAATATCTGCTGATCGACAACGACAACACCCTCATGGACTTCGGCGCAGCGGAGGCCAAGGCACTGCGGGAGACCCTCGCGGCGGCAGGCCTGCCCACGGATGAAGAGACCATCGCCGTCTATTCCCGCATCAACGATGCGCTGTGGAAGGCCCTTGAGCGCGGCGAAACCACCCAGCCCAGGCTGAAGGTGGAGCGCTTCCGTCAGCTTTTAGAGCATCTGGGCATGGCGGGCGACCCGGTCGCGCTGGGCGCGGCCTACGCGGCCAACCTGGGCAACTATGCCGACCTCCTGCCCGGCGCGGAGGACTTCGTGCGCGCCCTCCATGGCCGGATGAAGATCGCCCTGGTCAGCAACGGCGTCAGCGCCATCCAGCGCAGCCGTCTGGCGAAGTGCCCGCTGACGCCCCTGTTTGACGCCATCGTTATCTCCGAGGAGGCGGGCGTGGCCAAGCCTGACCCGCGCCTGCTGGAGATCGCCCTGGAAAAGCTGGGCTGCACGGACAAGTCGAAGGCCGTCATGATGGGCGACAGCCTGTCCGCCGATATCGCTGCGGCCAACAACGCCGGGGTGGACAGCATCTTCTTCTCCCTGAAGGGGACGGTCAGCGACCGCGCGACCCATACTGTGTTCACCCATGAAGAGGCCCTGAAGATTCTCACGGAAATTTGACCGGTCTGACAGGTGATTTGCGATTGAATGTACGCAGGAGAAAGTGACATGAATACAGTGATGAAGGTGATTTCGTCTCCACTGGTGTGGATGATAACAGGTGTGGTGGCAACACTAGTGCTGGTAACGGCGCTGGCGTTGTTTCTGCGAAAACTAAAGGAAGTCCGTCGGAATTCCAGGCTGCTGGGGGCACGACTGCGTGACATCGGTGAGTTTGCTGTTGAAGAAGCTCGCTGTACGGTGGTTCACTGCACGAAAGAACCCAGACACTTCTTCACGATGGAACTGCCCTTGATTCGCGAGCGTTGTATCTTTGCTGTTGATGTTATCGTAAAGATCGGATTCGATTTTGATGAGATCGATGTGCAGGTGGATGTGCCGCACAAGCAGATTGTAATGAAGCTCCCCGAGATGCGTATTCTGTCCAGCGCGGTTGATTTCGAGAGTCTGGTACTCTATGATGAAAAAACCAGTGTGTTCGGTCATCCGAGGATGGAGTATATTTGCGATTCGATGCAGGGAATTCAGACGGAAGCAGAGAGAAAATTGGTGGACATTGGTGCCTATAAACGAGCGGAGGAGAATGCAAAGCTTCGCTTGGAGGCTTTTGTGGCGAAGCTCTTTAATCTGACAGAGTATAGGCTTGTTATCTACCCCAATGGGGAGGGGCGCAGTGCTGCCATGACGCTTCCCCCTAACTGTGCATGAACTATCGGAGGCATACGATTATGAAGATTTCCAAGCGCGACGCGCTGATGTGGTACAGCTTTTTCGCCCAGCTGCCCGAGGATGAGCCCCTCATGCCCCGCCAGCAGGAGATTGCCCTGGCGGTGCTTTCTCAGGTCGAGCTGGCGCAGGAGAAGCGCATTGCCGACCTGCGCGCTGCCATCCCCGGCCTGCAAACCATCGCTGGGCGGACGTATTTCGTGGGCGACGAGGCGAATTTCTCGAAGGGCTGCCGCTCCTGCCTGACCGGCACAGGCCTGTCCGCCATCCGCAAGACCAACAAGTGCAACATCCAGTGCCGCTTCTGCTACAACTACGGCGAGCTGGACTGCCAGCCCCCCATCGGCGAGGGCATGTGGGAGATCGGCGGCACCAAGTTCCGCGAGGAGGACGTCGACCTCCTGCTCTCCATCCAGAAGAAGCCCACCGGCGTTTCCTACGTCTACCTGGAGCCCTTCATGGAGATCGAAAAGTACTACGGCATCATCAGCAAGTTCCATGCCGCCGGCGTGCACCAGCACATGTACACCAACGGCACCCTCTGCACGGAGGAAAACCTGCGGCTGCTGGGCGAGGCCGGCCTGGATGAGCTGCGCTTCAACCTGGGCGGCACGAACTGCGCGGATAAGGTGATCGAAAACATGCGCATCGCCGCGAAGTACATTCCGACCATCGCCATCGAAACGCCCATGACCCCGGCGTTCTTCGAGCAGTTCCACGCGAAAAAGGAAGCGATCCTCTCCACCGGCATCGCCTTCATGAACTGCGCCGAGCTGCACCTGAACCCCAACAACATCGGCAACTACGCGGGCGAACCCATGTACATGACCCGCCACGGCTACCTCTCGCCCATCTGGAGCCACGAGCTGACCTGCCGCCTGATGCGCGAGTGCGCGGAGGAAAAGTGGGGCATCGTCATTCACGACTGCTGCAACATGACCAAGTTCGCCCGCGACCTGAACGTGAAGGTGCACGAGGGCGGCTGGTTCGGCGCAAGCGCGTACCACACCGAGTTCGACGGCATCCCCTACGCGGCCTTCCTGCCCACGCTGGAGGACCCGGACTTCACCTTCGTCGAGGAGGAGGAGCTGCCCTACGGCTATCGCCCGGGGGACATCGTGCTGTGAAAACGCCCTTCTTCACTATCGAAATAGACCTCACCGAGTGCCACACGCTCAAAAGCGCAAAGGGCCAGGTCAATATGATCACCTTCGGTGGACGGTGTCACTGCGATTTCTTCCGTGGGGAGATCCTCCCCGGCGGCGTGGACACACAGATGTACCTGACCGGCGAACCGGGGCGGCTGAGCGCCCGCTACATGCTGTCCGGCGTGGACGGCGAGGGCACGCCCACCCGTCTCTTCATCGAAAATAACGGCGAATACGATGCGGACGGCGTCTGCGTCACCCATCCCCGGATCCTCACGGACAACCCGGCCCTTGCCTGGCTGGAGGACATGCCCCTGACCGGGCGCATCGCAGGCCGTGAGGGCGGCGTGACCATTCTGTTTTTCAAGGAGAATGCGTGATGACCATCACTGAACTGCTGATCCCCCATCACGGCCGCAGCGTGCATGCGGTCATGTACCTGCCCGACAGCGCCGCGCCCGTCCCTGCCGTGATCATGAGCCACGGCTACAACGGCTGCAAAACCGATTTTGACCACGGCGCGCGTCTCCTGGCGGAAAACGGCGTGGCGGCGCTGTGCTACACCTTCTGTGGCGGCAGCACCCGCGACGAGAGCGGCTTCCCCACCACCAGCATGACCCTGCTCACCGAGCGGGAGGACGCACTGGCCCTGCTGGATTACCTGCGCAGCCACCCCGCCGTGGACGCAGGCAAGGTGTTCCTCTTCGGCGGCAGCATGGGCGGCATCGTGAGCGTGCTGGCTGCCCAGGAGCGTCCGGCGGACATTGCTGGTTTGGGCCTGCTCTTCCCGGCGCTGTGCATCCCGGCGAACTGGACGGAGCGCTACGCCACGGACGAGGAAGTCCCGGAAAGCTGGGAATTCTGGGGCATGGCCCTGGGGAAGGGCTTCGTGACCAGCCTGCGCGGCATGGATGTGTTCGCCAAGATGCCGGAGTATGACAGGCCCGTGATCATCTTCCAGGGCGCGAAGGATCCCATTGCCCGCCTGGAGGACAGCCAGCGCGCCGCAGGCTTGTACCCCGATGCGGAGCTGGTGGTGTACGAGGAGGAGGCCCACGGCTTCCGCCCGGAGGCCGACGCGGATGTATTCCGGCGGCTGCTGGCCTTTGTCAGGAAGCATGCGTGACATATAAAAACCGCGTCCGGCGGCCTGTGAGGGCTTGCCGGGCGCGGTTTTGTCCGTGTATGGCGCAGGTGGTGCGCTGTGCATCACTTGGCGTTGCGGATGCAGTCGAAATTGTTGATGAAGTAGTCCACGCCGCTCCAGGCGGTGATGAAGGCGATCCAGGCAACGCCCGCCCAGCGGATGACGTCCACCGGCAGCTGCAGGATGGACAGCGCGGGGATCGCGGGCACCAGGCGGCAGATGAGCATGAGGAAGATGATGACGACCATCTGGCTGGCGGTCTTGATCTTGCCCAGCTTGCCGGCGGCAATGACGCGGCCCTGGCCGACGGCGACCATGCGCAGGCCGTCCACCGCCAGCTCGCGGGCGAGGATGATGATGACCACGAAGGCCGGAAGGAGCCCCGCGTGGATGAGCATGATCATGGCGGACAGGTTGAGAAGCTTATCCGCCACGGGATCGATGAACTTGCCGAAATCGGTCACCAGGCCGTCGCGGCGGGCGATGTGGCCGTCCAGGTAGTCGGTGAAGGCGGCCAGGCCGAACACCGCCGTGGACAGGAAGATGCAGGCCACGCCGGGAATGTACATCAGCAGCACCATCACCGGAATGAGCAGCACGCGCAGGAGAGAAAGCTTGTTGGGCAGATTCATTCCATCACCCCCATCAGGTCGTAGGCGTCGGCCCTGGTCAGGCGGACGCTGACAAAGCTGCCGATCTCAGGCGCATCTGCGCCCTCGGGCAGGGTAAAGACGATTTCACCATCGGTTTCCGGGGCTTCGCGGTGGCTGCGGCCCAGGATGAAGCCATCCTCGCTCACGTCGGTCACCAGCACCTTTTCCACCGTGCCCACGCGGGCCTGGTTGCGCTTCAGGCTGATCTCCTGCTGCATGGCCATCAGGCGGTCGTAGCGCTCCTGCTTGACCTCCTCGGGGATCTGGTCAGGCAGACGTGCAGCAGGCGTGTCCTCCTCCGGGGAGTAGGTGAAGGCGCCCAGACGGTCGAACTCCGCCTCCTTCAGCACCTCCAGCAGCTCCTCGAACTGCTCCTCCGTTTCGCCGGGGAAGCCCACGATAATGCTGGTGCGCAGGGTCAGCCCACGCTCGCGGGCGCCCTTGATGCAGCGCAGGATGTCCGCCTTGTTGCCCCGGCGGTGCATGCGGCGGAGCACCGTGTCGTTGACATGCTGGATGGGCAGATCGAGGTACTTGCAGATGTTGGGCGTGTTGGCGATCACGTCCAGCAGGCGGTCATCCGTTTCGTCCGGGTAGCAGTAGAGCACGCGCAGCCACTCCACGCCGGGGATGGCGGCGGCCTTTTGAAGCAGCTCCGGCAGGGTGGTGTGGCCGTCAGCGCTGGAATCCGTGCCGAAGCGGGTGGTGTCCTGGGCGACGAGGATGTGTTCCTTCACGCCCTGCTTCGCCAGCTGCGCGATCTCCTCCAGCACGTCCGCCTCGCTGCGGGAGCGGTAGGGGCCGCGGATCAGCGGGATGGCGCAGAAGGTGCAGCGGTTGGAGCAGCCCTCGCCGATGCGGGTGTAGGCCGTGTAGTGCGGCGTGGTCAGCACGCGGTCGTGGGTATAATAGGTGTAATCATCCTGGCAAAGGGAGAGCTTCTGTCCGCCCAGGGCCTTCTCGATGGCGGCGGGCAGCTCCTTGTACTGATTCACGCCCAGGATCAGGTCGATCTCGGGGATCTCGTCCTTCAGCGTGTCCTCGTAGCGCTGGCTGAGGCAGCCGGTGACGATCAGCAGCTTACAGCGGCCGGTTTTCTTGTATTCGGCCATCTCGAAGATCGCGTCGATGGATTCCTCCTTCGCGCTCTCGATAAAGCCGCAGG
>JBGVOA010000045.1:0-5618 GCA_045126095.1 Christensenellales bacterium
CTACTGCGGCCAGCGCAACGGCCTGGGCTACCGCGACACCGTGCAGGATATCCAGGGCATCATCCACCTCGATCCCGAGATGGCCAAGGAGCGCCTGGTGTTCATGCTGTCCGCCCAGGTGCACCACGGCGGCGGCCTGCCCCTGGTGAAATTCGACCACAACGCGGGCCATGAGGACAAGCCCGAGGACGAGAGCTACGTCCGCTCCACCGGCCATCCCCACTACCGCGCCGACGACGCCCTGTGGCTGTTCCCGACTGTGTACAAGTACGTCGCCGAGACCGGCAACAAGGACTTCCTGAACGAGGTCATTCCCTACGCCGACTTCGACGAGGGCACCGTGCTGGATCACCTCAAGCGCGCCATTGACTTCTCCATGAACCACCTGGGCGTCCACGGCATGCCTGCGGGCCTCCACGCCGACTGGAACGACTGCCTGCGCCTGGGCGCGGCGGGCGAGTCCTCCTTCGTGGCCATGCAGCTGTACTACGCCACCCGCGTGCTGGACGAACTGCTGCCCGAGACCGAGGATAACGCCGAGTACCGCACCTGGCTGCGCGCGGCGGGCGAGAACCAGAAGAAGCTGATCAACGAGCACTTCTGGGAGGACGACCGCTTCCGCCGCGGCTACTCCGAGGAGGGCCTCATCATCGGCTCCAAGGAGAACATCGAGGGTGCGATGTGGATGAACCCCCAGTGCTGGGGCGTCATCTCCCGCCTGTCCACCAAGGAGCAGGCTGAGAAGTCCATGCAGACCGTCTATGAGCAGCTCAATACTCCCTGGGGCATTGAGGTCATGACGCCCTGCTACAAGGAGCACTACTTCGACGGCGCGCTGATGAAGCTGTTCAACCCCACCACCAAGGAGAACGGCGGCATCTTCTGCCAGCCCCAGGGCTGGGCGATCCTGGCCGAGTCCCTGATGGGCCACGGCAGCCGCGCCTTCGAGTACTTCACCGAGTCCTGCCCCGCGGCCTACAACGACCGCGCGGAGCTGCGCGAGATCGAGCCCTACGTCCACGGCCAGTTCATCGAGGGCCACGAGTCTCCCCAGCCCGGCCGCAGCCATGTGCACTGGCTGACCGGCACCGCCTCCACCGTGATGGTCGGCTGCGTCGAGGGCATCCTGGGCCTGCGTCCCACCCCCGACGGCCTGGTCATCAGCCCCGCCATCCCCGCCGAGTGGGACGGCTTCACCATGGACAAGACCTTCCGCGGCAAGCGCCTCCACATCACCGTGGACAACGCCGCCCACAAGGAAGGCAACCCCTCCAAGGTGCTGGTGAACGGCGTTGAGGTCGCCGGCGTCCTGACCGACGACGTGCTGACCGACGAGTGCCAGATCACGGTGGTCATGTAATCCGTTTTTCGGAGCCTCCTCTTTCGGGGGAGGCTCTTTTGCTATCATTTTCTTGTTGACGTTCTGATAAAATTCGGATAAAATATTGATAGATAAAGGAGGCTGATTTGCATGATCAACATTCGCCCGATTTCCGACCTGCGGAATAAGTTCAAGGACGTGGAGGAGCAAGTGCAGAAGGATGGCCCTGTGTTCCTGACCAAGAACGGCTATGGCTCCATGGTGGTGATGACGGTGGAGCAGTACGCGGCGCTGACGGATGAGGTGGAAATGAAGCTGGATGAAATCGAGATGGCAGCCGCATCCACAGATGTGCGTTATACGCTTGATGAAGCATTTGCTATTGTGAGGGAAAACAGGCATGGAAAGCAGGCAGTATGAAGTGCGGGTTCTTCCTCTGTTTGTGACAGAGCTGTGCGAGATTCTTGATTACATTGCGCTGAGGCTGCACAATCCGCAAGCAGCGGATAACCTGGAAAAGGCGGTTTATGACGCAATCATAGAGCGCTCAACCTGTGCAGAGGCATTTGAGCCGGTTGTTTCCAGATTTGAGCGTCAGCATGTGTTTTACAGGATCTATGTCAAGAACTATATCATTTTCTATTCCGTTTTGGGCAACGTGATGGAAGTGCAGAGCATCATGTACAACCGTCGCAATGCCAGCGAGCACCTGAAGTGAACAAACGGCGGCACAGGTCAAAATAGCCTGTGCCGCCGTTTTCAGGATTGTTCATTCGTGTCTGTCACGGCCAGCAGAATATCCATCCGACATCCGGGAATCTCTGCGTATTCGCAGAGCTCCTGCACCGTCATCAGGCAGAGTATCTTCCTGTGGATGGAATGGGGTGCGTGCGAAGTCAATTATCCGTTAAGCCCTCTTCAACTGGCAGGAAAAAGAGCAGACGATGCCGAATCAATACGAAAGAATCTCGCAGCATATGCTGTTCAACATGAAAGGAAGTGCCCATTATGTCCCTGACCACCGGCCAGAAGCTGCACGGCTTCACCGTCACCCGCGTGCGCGAGGTGGCGGAGCTGAGCGCGAACCTCGTGGAAATGACCCATGACAAGACCAACGCCTCCCTCGTCTGGGTGGACAACGGCGAATCCAACAAGCTCTTCTGCATCGGCTTCAAGACCCTGCCGGAGGATTCCACCGGCGTGTTCCACATCCTGGAGCACAGCGTTCTGTGCGGCAGCGACAAGTTCCCGGTGAAGGAGCCCTTCGTGGAGCTGCTCAAGTCCTCCATGAACACCTTCCTCAACGCCATGACCTTCCCGGACAAGACCATCTATCCCGTGTCCAGCCGCAACGAGCAGGACTTCATGAACCTGACGGAGGTGTACCTGGACGCCGTCTTCGCCCCCGCCATCCGCACCAACCCGAACATCTTCTACCAGGAGGGCTGGCATGTCGAGATGGAGAACGCGGACAGCACCCCCACCTACAAGGGCGTGGTGTTCAACGAGATGAAGGGCGCCATGTCCTCCGTGGACGAGGTCATCATGGAGGGCATGCTGGCTGCCGGCTTCCCGGACACCTGCTACGGCTTCAACTCCGGCGGCGATCCCCGCGTGATCCCGGAGCTGACCTACGAGCAGTACATGTCCATGTACAACCGCTACTACCACCCTTCCAACAGCCGCATCTTCCTGGACGGCGCGGTGCCGCTGGACCGCGTGCTGCCGCTGATCGACTCCTACCTCAGCCGCTTTGAGCGCTCGGACGAGAAGCATGTCATCGCCATGCAGACCCCCAAGGCGGTGGAGAAGACCCAGTACTACGAGGTTTCCGCGGCGGACGGCACCGAAAACCGCGCCATGCTGTCCCTGGGCAAGATCATCGGCACCTGGCAGGATGTGACCCGCGTGACGGCGGCGGACATCCTCTCCGACGTGCTGGTGGGCTCCAACGAGGCGCCCCTCAAGCGCGCGCTGCTGTCCTCCGGCCTGTGCCAGGATGTGAAGATGGAGGCCGATGGCTCCATCGCCCAGCCCGTCATGATGTTCACCATCAAGAACATCGAGGACGCGAACGCCCCCGCGATCCGCGACATCATCCGCAACACCTGCCGCGAGCTGGTGGAGAAGGGCATCGACCGCGACATGCTGGCCGCCTCCATCAACCGCTACGAATTCCGCGTCCGCGAGCCCAACGAGCCTGCCGGCCTCATGCGCTGCATCATGGCGCTGAACACCTGGCTGCACGACGGCGATCCGCTGACCTGCCTGGTCTATGACGACCTGATGGCCGAGATTCGCCAGATGGCGGAGAACGGCGGCTTCGAGGCCCTGCTGAGCGACCTTATGCTGAAGGAAGACGACATGGTCGTGATGCACACGCTGCCCTCTACCACCCTGGGCGAGGAGATGCGCGCCGAGGAGGCCGCGAAGCTGGAGGCTGCCGCGTCTGCCTGGACGGCGGAGGAGAAGGCCGCCATCCTCGAGATGAACGAGAAGCTCCACGCCTGGCAGCAGACCCCCGACAGCCCCGAGCAGCTGGCCACCCTGCCTGTGCTCGACCTGAGCGAGATCAGCCCCGACCCGATGCTGCTGCACACGGAGGAGTGCGATGTCAACGGCGTGAAGGTGCTCTGCCACAAGGCCGCTACCAACGGCATCGTCCACCTGAACCTGTACTTCAACCTGAGCGACTGCAAGCTGGAAGAGCTGTGCGAGATGAACTCGCTGACCCGCCTGCTGGGCGTGCTGCCCACGGCGAAGCACAGCGCGGTGGAGCTGCAGCAGGCCGTCAAGACCCACCTGGGCCGCCTGAACTTCTCCCTGGAGACGAAGGAGAAGATGGACGTCACCGCGACCTGCACGCCTGTGCTGCGCGTGAACTGCTCCGTCATGGCCGACAAGCTCGACGTGGCCCGCGAGCTGATCGTCGAGATCCTCACCACCACCGACTTCACCCAAACCGACCGCATCCGCGAGATCGCCCTGCAGGCCAACGAGCAGGCCAAGCAGATGTGCATCATGGGCGGCCATGTGCTGGCCATGACGGCGGCGACGGCGCATTACAGCGCGTCCGGCGCGGTGGGCGAGATGCTGCGCGGTTACACGGGCGTGCAGTGGCTGCAGGGCTTTGTGGCGGACTTCGACGCGAAGATCGGCGCGCATGTGGCGCTGCTGAAGGCCAAGCTGGCCGCAGCGGTCTGCCGTGCCCGCCTGGTTCTGTCTGTGACGGCGAATGCGGAGACGGACGTGTCCGCGCTGATCGCCGCGCTGCCCGCCGGTGAAGGCTGCGCACCTGAGGCCGCTTATGTCATCAACCTGCCCATGAAGCAGGGCATCCGCATCCCCGCGCAGATCGGCTACGGCATCCTGGCCTCCGATATCGGCTGCGAGTGGAACGGCTCCGCGCAGGTGGCGGCCAACATCCTGAGCCTGGGCTACCTGTGGAACGTCATCCGCGTGCAGGGCGGCGCGTACGGCTGCGGCCTGCGCATTGGCCGTGCGGTCGCGATGGCCTACTCCTTCCGCGACCCCACCCCCGCCCGCTCCCTCACCATGTACCGCGAGGCGGCGGACTTCCTGCGCTCCTTCGTTGATTCCGGCGAGCGCATCGACAAGTTCGTCATCTCCACCGTCGCGGAGACCGAGCCCCTCATGAGCCCCCGTGACGAGGGCGCCCGCGCTGACGGCGAGTGGTTCGCCGGTAAGACCGAGGCTGACCTGCGCCAGCAGCGTGCGGAAATCCTCGCCACCGACGGCAAGGCCCTGCTCTACTGGTGCGACGCGCTGGAGCACATGGCGAAGACCGGCGCGGTCTGCGTTGTTGCCCACGAGGAAGCCCTCAAGGCCTGCGATGCGGAGAACCTCGTTATCGCTGACTAATGCCTGAACGCGCCGTAAGGGAGGGGCTTGTCCCTCCCGCTGCGCCACGCATACCCGGCAAATCAACAGCCCCGCATGGCACGAAACCATGCGGGGCCAAATATTTGTAGGGGCGAGCATTGCTCGCCCGCAAGATCAACAAAATGTTCGCGGTTACCCACGGGCTACGCTATATGTAAGCTGAATTCTGCCCTGCCAATCTTCCCGTACACCACGCGATTTGAAGTTTAAAGCCGCCGGTGTACGCGTCGCAGTCGATCACCTCGCCCGCAAAATAAAGTCCGCTGATGAGCTTGCTTTCCATAGTCTTGGGGTTGATCTCGTTGGTTTTTACGCCGCCGGAGGTGATTATCGCCTCTTCGATCGGTCTGAATCCGCTGAGCTCTACCGTAAAGCCCTTTAGGATATCACAAAG
>JBGVOA010000046.1:0-1882 GCA_045126095.1 Christensenellales bacterium
ATGTACTTCCGCGTTGTGATCTCCATGCTCTTGTGGCCGAGCCTGCGCTGGATCTCCTTCAGGTTCACGCCCGCCTCGCACAGCTCCGTCGCATGCGTATGCCGGAGGCTGTGGAAATCAAAGGTGGTCACCCCTAGCTCCGTCTTGATGACGTGATTGCTGTGGTGGGTCGCGCGGGACTGAATGTAGGATCCGTCCCAGCGGACATGTACCAGTCGGACTTCTTTTCCGCCTTCGCCCTGACAGAGCAGATCGTCTTTGTCGGTGAAGTAGCGCAGGTAATTGTGCCCGATGCGCAGACGATCGCGGCTCTGCCGGGCATGTTCCCGCCTGAGGAGCGCCCAGATGACGTTGTCCAGCGGGATCACACGGGTCGACTCATACTTCGGGCTTGTGAAGCGCCAGCGGCTGAGGTCGTGAACCCACTGGATCTGCCGGTTTACGGTAAGAATGCCGTTTTGCAGGTCGATGTCGTCCCAGGTCAGGCCGAACACCTCGCCGAGACGCAGACCGCAGTGGTATGCCAGCATCATCGGCAGATGGCAGGAATGGCCCTCCGGGAAGCGGCTGAAGATCTTCTCAAGATCCTGCCGGGAGATCGCATCACGGACGACATGACGCTGATTCCGGCATTCGCGGGTGCCAGGAAGATCGATATCCTCCGCCGGGCTGAACTGGATCCACCTGCGTCGCTTGGCGAAACGCATCGAGTTGCTGATCATGCCCAGCAGGTTCGTCAGCGTGTTGCGGCTGAAGCTCCTGTAGTACATATCGTTGATGAACTGCTGGATATTCTCAGGCTTGATAGCAGCGAGGCGGTACTTCCCGAGGGCAGGGCGGATGTACAGCTCGACGCTCTTTGCGTAGCCAGCGCGGGTGGTTTCCTTGCATTTGATGGCCACGTAGTCCGTCAGCCATGCGTCAAGGCAGTCGGAGTAGCTCATCTCGGAGGGCGTGAAGACGGATCCGGCCTGCATGTATTCGGTGTAGGCCTTGTTGCCAGCGATGACGGCTTCCTGCTTGGTGGCAAAGCCGCTCTTCTGAATGACCTGCCGCTTGCCGCGGATGGTCGCGCCGTAGAAGCGGTATTCCCAGCTGGGCTTGCGCGGACGGCCATCAACGGTGCGCAGATTTTTGTTGCGGTTGCGGTATGAAATGCCAGCCATGTTATCCCTCCTCCTGCAGCGAGATGTTGCGCGTCTTCTCGAGGAATTCGGCAATAGCCTGCAGATTGGTCTTCCGCGTGCCGCTGATGCACCAGAAATCCAGCAAGCCCGCCTTCCACAGCTTGTAGACGCCATTGGCATTGATGCCGAGGATAGCCCCGGCCTCCTTTGCGCCCAGAAGTTCGATCGTTGCTCTGTCCATGGGTTCTCCTTTCTGCCGGTGTGGCTTCCGGTGACGACATATATCACTCTGAAGGGGCGAAAAGTCAAGTCGTTCCCGGAGTACGTTTGTCCCTTCGCTATCCTAAGGACAGATGAGGAGGGAGTGGCAACGGGCTTTCAGGAATTTTTCGTGGACATCAAAAGGCCCTGGAATCGCTGATGGTTCCAGGGCTCATTCTGTGGGCATTATGGCGTTATATAGCGGATGGGCAGCAATCGGCTTACATGCACCTGATGAGCCGACGCACCGATCAGAGCGCGCATTTCAGCAACAGCATCGCCGGTTACCCACATGAGATTATCCTCCATGGTCATGTTGCGTACCTCCTTTGCTGTGGGGTATGAGTATATACGCTCTGATTGGGGGAAAAGTCAAGTGCGTAATTTGGCGAGAGGAAGAGCTCTTATGACAACGATTCAAATGCATATCACTGTATATGGAACTGTACATCAATAGACGATTACGAGCAAGATGCATCGCGCTCTGGTATAAG
>JBGVOA010000047.1:0-14007 GCA_045126095.1 Christensenellales bacterium
CCGCGCCATCCTTGTCACTTGGTCGCGCGGCTGCGACCCAGGGCGGCTCGGGTTGCAGCGGATTGCTTGAATTTCCGCTTTCAGCGGAAGCAATCCACTGCAAATTCGCCGCATCGCTCCTTTGTTTGTTGAGCTGCAGCCGCAGTGGCTGTAAAGCGGGCAGTGAAGATGTTCCTTTTCCCTAACTTTCCGTGAAGAGCCCAAATAATGCGCGGCCTGCCCACCAGCAAGCCGCGCGTTTTCATTATGTCACCTGACATACCTGTCTTTGAAATACCGGCGGATGGTTCTCCTGCTGTAGCGCTCAGGGTGCCGCCCGACCTGAATCGATCGGGCAACGTAGAACACCCACACCACCGTAAGCGCCGCGAATACGCCGCCGACGATCAGCCACGTCTTCTGTTCCCCGGCATTAGAGTGCTCGAAGGACATGTAGTTCTCGCTGCCGTCCGCACTGGTCAGGGCGAAGATGCGGTAGTAGTCCGGGCCGTCGTCAGGGCGCGCCAGCCGCACATGGGCCACGAAGGTCGTACCCGTCCCGCAGGCCTCCTTGACCGGCTCCATCCCCTCCACATGGTAGGACACGCGGTAAGCCATGCCCTCCGCATCGTAGAGGTTGATCCGCCCCTCATCCACATAGCCCCAGCGGACGAAGGCGACCTCCATGCGCTGGGTATTCTCCTCAGAGATGGGCGTGAACGCCTTGTATCCGCACAAACCCAGCATCCCCAGGCCCAGCGCCAGCACCAGCACATAGGCAAACACCATGCCGCCCCAGTCCCGCACACGGCCGTTAAAGGGATCAAGGCTGGCCGCGCGGATGGGCAGATAACCATATTCCTTCTTCCCGTCCGCCATCCGCAGGCCTGTACCGGCCCTGGTACGCGCGTGATTCAGCGTCTCCAGGAGCAGCTCCCCCATCGGCGGCGGGAAATCCACATAAAAGCGTCCCTGAGCAGTCACGATGCAGTCGATCCCACCCCGGCCTCCGACGCCGTATTCGATCTCCGCCCAAGGCACGTCATGCACCCGTCCGAAGAATGTGCGCACGGCAAAGCCCGTTTCCGTGATGCACAGGACGTGCAGGCACATCTCCGTCACCAGCACCGCGCAGATCAGCTGCATCACGAGACCGAACGCCATCAGCCCCGCATTGTCGCCCCAGACAGAGCCCAGGGTCATCAGCGTCATGATCCCCTGCAGCACCGCGCAGAAGATCGCCATCCCCAGCGGCTGGCGGAAGCGCTCCAGCTCCCCCTGCTGCTCCGGAAAGCGGCGGCGCAGCAGGCAGAGGAGGCTCCACAGGGCCAGCAGCGCCGTCAGGGTACAGGTCACATTGATCAGCATCCGACTTCACTCCTTCCGCCGCGGCTCCGGCCCCAGCAGCTTCTCCCGCATTCCCGGTGAAAAGCGTCCCGGCCACACAGCCACTGCCGTCATCAGCCCAAAGTACACCGTCCACAGCGCCACGGGGAGCCAAAGCCAGCCATACCGCGCAGGTTCCTCCATGCCTTCCAGCGCGAGGGCCAGCAGGAACAGCCCCATCACCGCCGACACCGCCAGCGAAGCCCCGGCGGAGTACACCCGCCGCCCGTCCGGGTTTCTGTCCGGCAGGTCGGGGCGCTTTTCCTGCAGCAGGTTCAGGAAGGGCTGCTCCATCCTCTCCAGGGTGTGGCGCAGGGGCAGCGTGCGGTCAGGCAGATAGATGGCGGTGATCTCCATATCGAAGCCACGGCCGCGCCGGGGAATGACCAGTGCCTCCGCCGCCAGCACATCCGTCCAGCGGTATCGGCTCGCCCGACCCAGTGCACCCCGCATCGCGAAGCCCTCCGGGCCGTAGCGGACGCCATCCAGGGCCAGTGGCGCGCCCATCAGCAGAAACAGCAGCGAACCGCTCCACAGAATCAGCGCCAGCTGCCCGCCGCCCTGCAGCGTCCACACGGCGCAGAGTCCCTGGATCAGCAGCACCACCAGCGCCACCACCACCGCCGTCACCGCAGCCCCTGGCTGACGGCGCAGCGTTCCTGTCGCGCCCGGCAGCGCTGGCGCGGGCAGCCGAGTCAGCACATACAGCTGGACAGCCGCCGTCAGCGCCAACAGCACAAGCAGAAAGATATCCACAGACTTTCCCCCTTTCCACTCTCGCAGCATACCACACAGCGGGTTTCCCGACAAGATACCCCGCCCAATTGTTACATTTCATGCCCCAAAACAGGAAAATCCGGCGCGCACTGACACACGCCGGATCCGAATACGTTTCGTCAATCAGCCTTCTGCTTGTTCTCCTCCACCAGCTTCTGCAGCTCCTGCATGAAGTCGCCGATATCGGTAAAGAGGCGGTACACCGCTGCAAAGCGGACATAAGCCACGTCGTTGACGGCCTTCAATTCCTGCATCACCATGTCACCCAGGCGGGTGGTGGATATCTCCGCGTCCATGCTGGCATAAGCGGCCTGCTCCACGCGGGAGGACATTTCGTCGATCCTGAGCATGGAGATGGGCAGCTTTTCGCAGGCGCGCATGATGCCCGCCTTGATCTTCTGCGCGTCAAAGGGCTCGCGGCGGCCGTCGCGCTTGACGACCATCAGCGGCAGCAGCTCGATCTTCTCATAGGTGGTGAAGCGTCGGCCACAGTTCATGCATTCACGGCGGCGGCGGATGCTGCTGCTCTCCTCCGTCGGGCGGGAATCGATGACCTTGCTCTCCGTGCAGTTGCAATACTGACATTTCATACCGGCATACCTCCCATTGTGGGATTCTCTACCCGGATTGTACCACATTTTGCGTTCCGCGTAAAGAGGAAAATGCCTCAATGGAAGCCGTAATTGAGCAGCTTTGCCCGCGCTTTGCCGTTTTCGATCTCCAGCAGCGCGCAGCAGTCCCGGCAGACCGCGCCGGGGTTCACCAGCAGGGCGACGTTCATCTCGATGTCCGCCGAGTGGGTGTGGCCGTACAGGCCCACGGCGCAGTTGGCGTCGCGGAGGGCGTCCTGCAGGTAGTACATGGTGGACTTGACCCGCTGGTTGTGGCCGTGGGTCATGAAGATGCGCACGCCGCCCAAGGTGATGATGCGCACCGCAGGCACATCGCACCAATCGTTGTTGCCCTTGACGGCGTACATCACCGCATGCTCGTCCCGCTGGCGGATGAAATCCTCGGCGCGCTCGAAGTCGCGCACGCCGTCCCCCAGGCAGAGATACGCGTCGATGGGGCCGGTTTCCTGCCACACGCGCTCCAGCAGCCAGCGCAGGTTCGTGTCCTCCCCGTGGATGTCGGAAAGCACCAGCGCTCTCAGCATTCATGGATCTCCTTCATAATCGAAAGCATCTTTTCGCAGGCCCGCGCGCGGTGGCTGATGGCGTTCTTCTCCTCGTCCGTCACCTCGGCGAAGGTCTTGTTCAGCGGCTCGTAGAGGAAGAGGGGATCATAGCCGAAGCCGCCGGTGCCGCGCAGCTCCTCCAGCAGCACGCCGGGGCAGGAGCCATGGGCCACGAGGGTCTCCTCACCGGGACGAGCCAGGGCAATGGCGCACTCAAATGCGCAGCCGCGGCGGGTGCGGCCCTTCATGCGGCGCAGCAGCAGATTGTTGTTGTCCTCGTCCCCCTCGCCCTCGCCGTTGAGCATGGCATAGCGGGCAGAGTACACGCCGGGCTCGCCGTCCAGGGCGTCCACACTCAGGCCGCTGTCGTCCGCCAGGGTGGGCAGACCCGTGGCCGCGCAGACCGTCTCGGCCTTGATGGCGGCGTTGCCCTCGAAGGTGGTGGCCGTCTCGTCGATATCGCCGGTGAAGCCCGCCGCCTTCATGGACACCACGGTGTAGTAATCGCCGAAGATGTGCTGCAGCTCGCGGATCTTGTTGACATTGCCGCTGGCCACCACCAGCGGGGGCTTGGCGCAGATGTAACGGGCTGCGTCGCCCAGGGCCTCGCGCTGGGCAGCCATCAGATCCTCAATGCCCTTTTTGCCGTAGCCCAGCAGCGTGTTCAGCTCCTCCACCGTGAAGGCGCGGCCCTCGCCGGTGCCCTGCAGCTCAATGAATTCGCCCTTCTCGTTCATCACCAGGTTCATGTCCACCTGGGCGCGGCTGTCCTCCTGATAGCACAGGTCGCAGCAGGGGGTATCCTCCACCACGCCCACGGACACCGCCGCCACCTGATGGATGATGGGCGACCACACCAGCTTGCCCTCCGCCATCAGCTTGTTCACCGCCAGAGTCAGGGCCACCATTGCGCCGGTGATGGACGCGGTGCGGGTGCCGCCGTCGGCCTCCAGCACGTCGCAGTCCAGGGTAATGGTGCGCTCGCCCAGCTTGGTCAGGTCCACCGCCTGACGCAGGCTCCGGCCGATCAGCCGCTGGATTTCAACGCTGCGGCCGTCCTTCTTGATGCCGTCGCGCTTCTTGCGGCTGCCGGCGGACGCGGGCAGCATGGCGTATTCCGCCGTGATCCAGCCCTGGCCCTTGCCCTTGAGGAAGGGCGGCACCGTTTCCTCCACCGAGGCGGTGCAGATCACACGGGTATTGCCCGTGGCGATCAGGCAGGAGCCCGCTGCCGTGCGGACGAAGTTGGTCTCAATCTTGATCGGGCGCGCCTGCTCCGGCGTGCGGCCATCAATGCGGTTCATAGGGTTTCCTCCTTGCGCGTCATATGCTGTAAACGAAATCTACTCCAATTTCAATCATTCTACACGCAGCGGAAAAATTCCTGCCTTTACGGCAAAATAGCATTTGCCATGTTGTGATCCGCGCTATTTTCGCGCATTTGGGGCTGGTAATTCCTTTGCGGATATGGTATCATATTCTTTGCGGCCTTTTGGGGCCCGCTGAGCATCTTGATCAGGCGGACAACGCCGTCCGCAGAAAGGGTTATGCCCGTGAGCAGCTTCCGCGAACGCTATCTGACCAACATCTGGAACCTCCCCAACATATTGACCATCCTGCGCATGCTCCTGATCCCCGTCTTCGTGGTGCTGCACGCAGCTGGGCACGACAAGCTGGCACTGCTGACCTTCTGCATCGCCTCCTTCACCGACTGGCTGGATGGCCACATCGCCCGCAAGTGCGGCCTCATCACCGATTTCGGCAAGCTGATGGATCCTCTGGCAGACAAGCTGATGGTCTGCACGGCGCTGGTGATGCAGGGCCTGGCGGGCGTCTTCCCCGTTCCGGCCATCGTGATCGTCATCATCAAGGAGCTGGTGATGATCTACGGCAGCTCCTACATGCTGCACAGGAACATCGTGGTGCAGTCCAACATCTGGGGCAAGCTGGCCCAGTGCAGCTTCCTCCTGGCGCTGCTGCTGTCCTTCTGGCACAGTGACTTCGCCGCCATGCCCCTGCCAATCGACCGGGTGGTGCTGTGGATCGCGGTGGTGATCGCCATCATCGCCCTGGTGGACTACACCCGCGCCTCCCTGCGGACGCTGCGGGAACTCAAGCAGCAGAACGGCTGACAATCACATATGAATCGCCGGACTCCCATGCCGATGGCGCGGGAGTCCGTTTTTTGTGCAAGCAAAAATCCCCCAGCCGCGAAGGCCGGGGGACGGAATGCAAAGTCTTACTGGAGCTTGATGGCGTAGATGACGCTGTGCTCCTTGCCGGTGGTGCCGAAGACCATCGTGTCGCCGTAAACAGCGGGGCTGCCCTCGATAATGCCCGCCACCTGCAGTGTGCTGACGGTTGCGCCGGTCAGGCCGTCCAGGAGGTAGATGGTGCCGTTGGAGCAGCACTGGACGATCCAGCCCTGGCCGTCCTCGCTGTACACCGCCACGGGGGAGGAGTAGCTGTACGCGCCCATGGGCTGCGTCCAGGCCACGGAGCCGTCCGCCTTGTTGATGGCGATGAGCACCGAGGGCTGCTGCTGCGCGGAGCTGTCGCCGGTCAGGCTGGCGTAGCCGTTGGCGCTCACGCTGGAGAGGGTGAAGTACACCAGGCCGTTCAGCTCATGCTGGCCGATGACGGGAGAGGCCACCGCACCGGCGGTGATCTCCTTGCCGGTCGCGTCCGTCTGGCCCTTGTACTTGCGGATGCTGTTCACCGCAAGCGCCCAGTCCTGCTCGCCGGTCATGGCGTTGTAGCGGCGGATGGTGACGTCGCCGTTCTTGGAGCGGTTGGTGATGGTGTTGGCCGTGTAGAGCCAGAGGGTGTTCGTCTCCGCATCCAGGTCCAGGGCAACGGCTGCGCGCACCGCATCGCCGGTCTTGACCGCCCACACGGTGTCCATGGTGGTGGTATCCACGCAGCGCAGGATGCCGCCCATGTCCGCATAGAAGGCGTAGGGGCCGTACATCGCCAGGGAGGATTCCACCGCCGCCTGGCTTGCCTCCTGCTTCTTGGTGGTGGACACCAGCGCCACGCTCTCCTCCACATCGCCGAAGTGGAAGAAGCCGCCGTCGTTCATCGCCAGGTACAGGTTCAGCTTCTCGGTGTAGAGCATGCCGTTGGTGCCGATGGTGATGAGGGTGTTGGAGTTGCGGTCGAACAGCGCGGAGGTATCCATCGCGCCGAAGGAATAGTAGGCGCGGTCATCCAGGGTGTTGATGAGGCGCAGGCGCTTGTTGTCCGCCAGGTTGTAGTAGTACAGGCCCATGGACTTGGCATTGCCGCTGGGCAGCTTGTTGCTGTACTGGCCGAAGGTCAGCACCGGATAGCCCAGGGAGTGCACGCTGGGCGCGCCGCGCAGGGCGTAGCCGATCTCGATGGGCGCGCGGGTTTCGGAGCCATCCGCCAGGTTCAGGAAGTACACCTTGCCGTCCTGGCCGCCGATGATGACCTCCTTCAGGGCGCTGATCCCGCGGCTGGCCTCATTCAGAGCCATCACATCGCGGACTTCCTTCGTCCACTTGACGATGGCGGGCTGGCTGTACACGCCGAAGCCGTAACGCCAGCCGGCAGCGATCTTCAGGCTGCCGCCGGGTACCTGCCACAATTCCGTCATGGACGTGGGCGGGTTGATGTAGCCCACCGCCGCATTCATGCGGAAGGCGTTGCCGCGGAAGGTGGTCACGCCGAAGGGCATGGTGAGGTACTCATCCCCGGCAGGCATGTTGATCACATTGTCCGCCGCGCGCTGATAATTCTTCACGCGGCTGCTGCTGGTGCCCTTGTACACCTTTTCGGTGGTGATGATGGAGGGCGAGGCAGCATCGCAGGCCTCCGCCGTCAGCTGCACCATGGGGACAGGCGTGGGCTCGGCGGTCGCGGTGGGTTCGGGGGTCAGCTCGGGGGTGGGCTCCGCCGTGGGGGTGGCCGTAGGGGTCGCCTCAGGAGCCGCGGTGGGCGTGGCCGTCACGGGCACGGTGGGCGTGGGGGTGACCGCCATGGTGGGGGTCGGCGTGAGCGCCATGGTGGGCGTGGGCGTCGCCACCGGCGTGGGAGTGGGCGTGATTTCCGGGGTGGGCGTGGCCGTGACCACCGGGGTGGCCGTGGGAGTCGCCTCCGGAGCAGGGGTCGCCGTCTCATCCGGCACAAACACGAAGCCGCTCTGGGCAGTGCTCTCCTGCGTCGCAGCGGGAGACGCCGCGGTTACCTCCGGCTCCTGCACGGGCGCACCCGTTTCCGCCACTGCAGGGCTGACCGTCGGCTCCGTGTTGGAACCGGCGGTCAGCGTGGCGCCCGCCGACGCAGCGGCAGTGGACCCCGCCGTCAGCGTGGTAGAGGACGTTTCGGATATCTTCAGCTTCATGTCCGCACCGATGGACAGCTGCAGACGATACTCCGTCGCCTGCCAAGCTTCGCCATCGTGGATCTGCAGATAAACGTCGCCCTGATATTCGTTTTCGAGAGTCATGGTCAGCATGTGGAGCATGCTGTCCGTATTGGGCACATTGGCCGTGGGCGTGGTATCCAGCGGCTGGCCCTGGCTGTCCACCACGCGTACGTCGTTCACATTGGTGGTGGTGGTCACATGGAAGGTGATCTGATAGGGCACGGTGTCCTTGTTGGCCTCGCCCGTAAAGCCCAGGGCGCGGGCCGGAACGTTCTCCTTTTCGCCGCTGAAGAGACCGGTCACGCTGCGCTTGATGTCGCCCAAGGGGCCCTCCATGTCGTTGGGGATCAGCAGCATGCCCAGCACCAGCGCGGCGATCACCAGCAGGACGATGATCACAATGGGCAGCACGCGGCCCTTGCCGCCCTCCACCACATATTCGTCCTCATTGTCCAGGGTGGGGATGCGGCCGGAATTCGGCTGGGCAGGGGTCGCGCGGAAAACCGGGCGCTGCTGCTCCTGCTGATTGACGCGGCTCACCCCCAGCGGGCGCGCGGGCACATAGCCCTCCGCCTGCACGGGACGGCGCGCCTCAGTCGTTCCCGCTGTGAAAGTGGGACGACGCGGGGGCTGTTGTTCCAGCGCTGCCGGACGCGGCACGCCCTGGGAGGGGAAGCTGCCCGGCACCGGAGGATTGTAGCGGGTCTGGAAACGGGGCACCGCCGTGGTGGCAGCGGCCTTATCCTTCGCAGGATCGTCCGCCTGGGCCGCAGCTTCCGTTCCCTCCGTATTGTAGGTCTCCTGGTTGCGCTCGGTGCGGCGGCGGCGGCTCGCGGACTGCACGATCACGCTTTCCACCGGCGGCATCACGCGGGTCTCCCCGGCGGGAATCTCCGCCCCAGGCTGCTCGCCGGCAGTGGGGTTCTTATCAAACAGATCGTCCAAGGCTCTTACTCCTTTGCTGCAGGCCGCCTCAAATACACTGTGGCAGCCATATTTCCTGCAGGACAGGCATACAATAGAAACCTGCCCTCTATTATAACGCAGTTGACGCGCAATCTCAACCCCGATTCCCCCGCGACGATGTAAATCTTTCGCACGGCCGGCGCTGCGTTCACGCAACGGGCTATCCACCCATTCTTATTATAAGGAGAGAAGCCGCCGATGTCAACCACCCAAACCACATGCCACCTGCGCCGCGCGCTGCAGGCTGCCCTGGAGGCGCAGCGCTGGTATGCCTCTGCAGCCCGCGCCATGGAGGCCGCCGACCTTCACATCATCGCCCACGCCTTCCGCTTCACCGCCGCCCAGGAGGGAGAGCACGCCGCCATCCTGGCGCAGATGGCGGACGCCCCGGCAGATGCGTCCCCCGCCTGCCCCGATACGCCCTCCACCGCCCGGGAGGCCCTTGCGGCGGCCCTTGAAAGGGAATCCGCCTGCGCCCAGGAGCTCTTTCCCGCCGCTGCCCGGGAAGCTGAAGCCGCCCGGCAGCCCCGCGCCGCCGCTGCTCTGCGCCGCATCGCAGAAAACGAGGCGCAGCATGCCCGCCGCCTGGCGCAATACAGCGCCGCCCTGGCGGACGGCTCCCTGTTTTGCAGCGCCGTGCCGGTCAGCTGGGTCTGTCTGGCCTGCGGCAGCCTCCAGCACGGCTGCCATGCGCCGGCAAGCTGCGAGGGTTGCGGCGCGTCCGGCGGACACTTCATCCGCAGCAGCTTCCACCCCTTCGCCCTCTCCTGACGCGCTGCGCCATTGAATTCTCCTGCTGACTGTGCTATAATGCAGGGGAATTCCCATGCACGGAGGCAAATATGGATAAGCACATCGTCGTCCTCGTCCCCCTTGATACCTACGACCAGCCCCAGGTGGACGAAGCCGTCCGCCAGGGCCTGGAGCTGCTGGGCGGCGTAGAACAGTTCGTCCGCCCGGAGGAGAAGATCCTCCTCAAGCCCAACCTGCTGGCCCGCGCGCTGCCCCAGAGGGCCATCACCACCCACCCGGCGGTGTTTTCCGCCGTGTGCCGCGCGCTGACGGAGAGCGGCTGCAAGCATCTCTCCTATGGCGACAGCCCCGGCAACCCCACCACCACGCCGGACAAGGCCGCCGAGGGTGCGGGCATCGCCGAGGCCGCCGCACGCTACGGTGCGGAAAAGGCGGACTTCTCCTCCGGCAGCATCGTCCCCTTCCCCGAGGGACGCACCGCCAAGTCCTTCTACCTGTGCAAGGGCGTGCAGGAGGCCGACGCGCTCATCAACGTCTGCAAGATGAAGACCCATGCCCTGGAGCGCATCACCGGCGCGGTGAAGAACCTCTACGGCTGTATCACGGGCGTGAACAAGGCCACCGGCCACGCTGCCTACCCCGACAGCAACGTGTTTGCGGACATGCTCATCGACCTGAACCGCTGCGTTGCGCCCCGCCTGCACATCATGGACGGCGTGATGGCCATGGAGGGCAACGGCCCCACCTCCGGTACGCCCACGCCGATGAACGTGCTGCTCTTTTCCGCCGACCCCGTGGCGCTGGACGCGGTGTTCGCGGCCCTGATCCACCTGGACCCCCGCGAGGTGCCCACCTGCGTCTACGGCGCAAGCCAGGGCCTGGGCGTGATGGACGCAGGAGCCATCGCCGTGCGCACCCCGGAGGGGGATATCACCGTCAGCGAAGCGCAGGCAAAGTACGGCCGCCAGGACTTCGACGTCTACCGCGGCACGCTGGAAAAGGGGCTGCTGTTCAAGCTGATGCCCCTGCTGCCCTTCCTGCAGCACCGCCCCAAGGCCGACCCGAAGAAGTGCGTGGCCTGCGGCGTCTGCGAGGAGGCCTGCCCCGTGGCGGAAAAGGCCGTCCACTCCGGCAATGGCCAGAAGGCGAAGTACGATTACAAAAAGTGCATCCGCTGCTACTGCTGCCAGGAGATGTGCCCCGTCAAGGCCATCGAGGTGTACCGCCATCCGCTGACGAAGCTGCTCAGCGGCAAATAAGGCAGTCCGCCGCGTCCCCATCCACCACCCACACCCGAAGGGAGCCCCCATGCCACTGACATCCTACTGCAAAAAATGCGCCCGCGACGTTCCCGTGGGCGATATCTGCCCCGACTGCGGCGGCAAGCTGGCCACCAGCGCCGTCCGTCTGGCCTGGTGCGTGGATCACGTGCCCCTGCGCGACTGGATGTGCTGGAACGCCGTGATGCGCATCGCCCTGCCCGCCGCGGGCATCACCCTGGCCGTCACGCTGCTGCTGGAAACCATCTTCGGCGGCCTCACAGGCCTGGCGCAGCTGCTCTCCGGCGGACTGCTGCCCACGCTGGCCTGGCTCACGCTGGGCTCGCTGGCCGTGCTGCTTCTCGTGTTCATCCTCCAGGGGGATGACCTGCTGGACTGCGTTATCGACTCCACGGGCGTGCACATCCAGCAGTACCTGCCGCGCCCCACGGCCTTCAAGCTGGCGCTGCGCCTCAAATCCCCGCAGCTGCTGCGCCAGCGGGATGAAAGCGACGTGCTGCTCATTTCCTCCAGGAGCATCACCTGGAAGGAGATCCGCCGGGTGCAGCTCTGGCGGGAAAAGGGGCTGATCCTGCTCTACGCACCCGCATGGTGGCAGCGGCTGACCATCCCCTGCACCCATGCCACCTGGAAGGATGCGCTGGCCTTCATCCGCGACAAGCTGGGCAAGAAGAAGGACGTGATCCTCCCGCCGGAGTGCGTGCAGACCGCGCCGCCCAAGCCTAAAAAGGCCGCGCCCAAACGCACACAGCAGCTGACCATCGCAGACGTTCCGCCCCAGCCCATCCCGCCGGAGGAGGTTCCGGCCTGGTCGCAGGAGGAGAAGTCCGCCGACTTCACGCCCCTGGCCGACGTGCTGGAGGAGCTGCGGCAGGACAAAACCCCATAAGCAAGGGACGCAGACCCATCGGCCTGCGTCCCCTTTTGTTCAGCTCTGGTTGACCCGCCTGCACAGATCGCAGACGGAATAGCAGCGCGTCAAGTCAACCGCGACGCCGCGCTTTTCCGCCAGCGCCAGCAGCCCCGGCACGCCGTCCATGGCGGCGCGCATGCCTTCACAGGCAAAGGGATCGTACCGGCGGACGACCTCCGCCATGCTCTCCCGGTTCACGTTGCCGATGACGAAGCCGCAGACCGTGACGCTTCCGTCCGGCTCGATGGACAGGGACGTCTGATGCGTCAGCGGCTCGGTGTAGGGCATGGAGCCGCAGCGGTCGTTCATGTCCAGGCAGGCCGGCGGATAATACTGCGCCAGGTTGCTGGCAGCGTTGCCGGACAGGAAGATATCATTGCCCGAATGCACGGGAACGCCCGTGTCCGCCAGGCTGGCGAGAACCTCCCGCGTGCGGGTATTCTCCGGACAGGAAAAGGCCTCGTTCACCACCCACGCGGGCTGGAAGCGCGTCCGCACATCCGTTTCTTTCAGCGCAAGGGCAAAGGCGCGCACAGGCGCAAGCGGGATCGTCTTCTGATGGAACGCGTCCACCGAGAGCAGCACGTCGTTCACGCCAGCCTCCGCCAGCATCGCCGCCACCTCGCGGATGCGCCCCTCGTCGCGGGAGAAGAAGCCGTTGGTGATCAGCTGCCGCTTCGGGATGCCCGCGTCCGCCGCCGCACGGTGGATCTGGCAGGTCACCTCCGGGTAGAGCAGCGGCTCGCCGCCAAAGGTCATCACGGACTGCATGGGGAATATCTCCGCCAGGTCGCGTACAGCCCGCACAGAGCCCTCCAAAGGCACATGGTGCACCGTGCCCGTATGGCTCCCGCCTGCGGAGCAGTGACGGCAGCGGCCGGAGCAGTGGTTCGTCAGGATGAATTCAAGTCGGTCAATTTGCAGATAAGGATTCATAAGCAGCCTCCATTCATGTTTTGGGGATGACACGAATCAGGCGCAGCAACGGCAGTGGAATCCGTCCGGAACAGCCTGCCGTCAGCGCTGCGCCGGGAGGTTACCTCGCATGGTCTGCCGCATGGGCATTCACCCGCCTTTCATTTCGTACAGTATATCATGCTTTGCAACAGGCGTAAAGTGTGGTATAATCGTCATGAGAACCGTAGGGGCGACCATTGGCCGCCCGTTCCCCCATCCCACAACATCCCGCAAGGAGAACACATATGAGCAAATCCAAGGAACGCATCCGCGACAGCCAGCTGCGCTACAAGCAGGGGCTGGGCCAGAATTTTATCTATGACGAGGACCTCCTCGCCGCCCTCGTGCGCGCCGCCGGCGTAACCGACGAAGACGACGTGCTGGAGGTCGGCCCCGGCGCGGGCAGCATGACCAAGCACCTGTGCAAGGCCGCGCACCACGTCATGTCCGTGGAGCTGGACGACCGGCTGATCCCGCTGCTGAACGGCTTCATGGCAGATTACGGCAACTTCACCCTCGTCCACGGCGACGTGATGACGGTGAACCTGCCGGAGATCACCGCCAACCTGCGCAAGCCGCTCTCCGTCGTGGCGAACATCCCCTACTACATCACCACGCCCCTGATGACCATGTTATTGACTTCCCCCCTGGACATCAAGCAGATGGCGCTCATGGTGCAGAAGGAAGTCGCGGACAAGGTGCTGGCCGAGCCCGGCACGGAGGCCTGGGGCCCGCTGGCCCTGCGCTGCCAGTTCTACTGCGACCCGTACCTGGCCATGGACGTGCCCGCCGAGTGCTTCACGCCCGTGCCCAAGGTGGACAGCGCCTTTATCGTGCTGCCCCGCCGCGCGGAGCCCCTCGTGGCCGTGAAGAGCGAGGAGGACTTCTTCCGCGTGGCCCAGGCCGGTTTCGCCCTGCGCCGCAAGACCATGACCAACGGCCTGTGCGCGGCCTTCCACATGGACCGCGCCAAAGCCGTCGCCCTGATGCAGGCCGCCGGGCTGGACGAGCGCATCCGCGGCGAAAAGCTGGGCTTTGAGGAGCTGGCGCGCCTGTCCGACGCGTACACGGACTGGAAGGCAGGTCAGGCATGAGCATCGCGAAATTCCTGCGCGTGTCGGAGGATCAGTACGCCGCCGACCAGACGCTGCCTGACGCCCTGCCCGTCAGCGACATCCCCCTGCCCCGCCGTGCCACAGCAGGCTCGGCAGGCTATGACTTCGTTTGCCCGGCGGATATCACCCTCCACCCCGGCGACGCAATCACCATCCCCACCGGCATCCGCTGCGAAATGCAACCCGGGTGGGTGCTGATGCTCTTCCCCCGCAGCGGGCTTGGCTTCAAGCATCAGATCCGCCTGGCCAACACCGTGGGCGTGATTGACGCGGACTACTTCCACGCCGCCAACGAGGGGCACATCATGGTGCGC
>JBGVOA010000048.1:0-2193 GCA_045126095.1 Christensenellales bacterium
GCCAGCGGGGGCGAGATGCGCTTCTTGACTTCCATGTACTGGGCCAGCACAGCCGGGGGAATCTCCGCCTGCTGCTGCTCCACAATGGCGCGCTGCGCGTCCAGGGCGGCCTTCTTGGCGGGGGTCTCCGCGTCGTACTGCGCCTTGAGCTGCTCAAACTCGCTGCGCAGGCGTGCGCCCTCGCGGCGGATCACGTCGGCGCGCTTGTCGCACTCGCGTACGCGCTCGGCGATCTTGTCCAGCTCCTTCTCATAGCGGTGCACGGTCTCCAGGCAGCGGCTTACCTCGCTCATCAGGCCGCGGATGGCATCCAGATCGCTGGAAGCAACCGTGTCATAACGGGTCTGCAGGCCCTGCAGCTGATCCTGGGCACGGTTGAGCGCGTCGCGGATGGCGTCCTTGCGATCCGCCATCTGGGCCACCTGCTCCTGGATCTGCTTATGCTGCTTCTGCTTCTCCATGTACTGGGTGCGGTCGCTCTCCATCTTCTGGCGGAGCGGGCTGCGGCGGATTTCCCTTTCGAGGCGCTCAGCCTTCATATCTTCGGCCTGGAACGCCCACAGCAGAGTCATCTGATCCATCGTTTACCTCCTGGTGTTCAAGTGCGTTTTACCGCACGGATGTCTGATAAGCAAGCGCATCGGATCGTGATACGCGTACCTTATATTTTATCATATCCAGATGGCTTTGTAAAGCATCTGCGAGGGCAAAAATGCCGGGAAGCTCCGTGGCATGGTGTCCGGCCTCCAGAATAACCACCCCGCTGTGGGCGGCCTCCAGGGCATGGTGATGCTTGGCCTCGCCGGTGAGGAAGGCCTGGGCCCCCACGGCCGCTGCGGCGGGCCACTCGTCGCTGCCGGAGCCGGAGCACATGCCCACGCGGGTGATCACGGCGGAAGGATCGCCCATGATGCGCACCGTATCGCCCAGGCAGCGGCTGATATGGGCTGCGAGGTCGCCGGCGGACATGGCCTGCGGGAGGTTGCCCACGCGCAGGAAGCCCTCGCCGGTGATGCTTTCAAGGCCGATGGCTGCGGCCAGCGCGTCATTCACGCCGCCGGGAGCCTGGTCGAGGTTGGTGTGGGCGGCAATGAGGCTGATGCCCTCGCGCACCAGGCGGCACAGCAGCTGCCCCTCGCAGGTGGTTTCCACCAGGCGCTTGATTGGGCTGAACATCATGGGGTGGTGGGTGACGATGAGGTTTGCGCCTTGGCGGATGGCCTCGTCGATCACGGTGGTGGTCACGTCCAGCGCAAAATGCACGCCGGTAACCTCTCTGGCAGGATCGCCCACCAGCAGTCCGGAATTGTCGTAGGCGACCTGCGTTTCAAAGGGGGCGCGCTCGTTGATGAAATCGTAAACCTGCTGCACGGTCAGCATGGATGCACCTCCGTTTTTGCTTGGTAGAATGCGATTTCGCGCTCTGCGGCGCGGATGGCGGCCATGTCAGGCGCAGCGGCGGAACGCAGGCCGGTCAGCCGCTTCTGTGCCACGCGCACGCGCCAGGCGGCATACTGCCCCAGAAGCGGATGCTGCGTCTGCCAGAGCAGCCCGCCAAAGAGGAGAGCTTCCTCGGACAGCATTTCAGCCCCCGGCTCGGCACGCCAGCAGATGTAGAAGCGCCCGGCAGCGCGGCACAGCTCCTCACGGACGAAATGGTAGCCGACGTCCTGCACCGCCTGACGCACCAGCGCCAGCTCCGTGTGGGCGGAAAGCACCAGCACCGCGCCCTGCAGCCGTTCAGCGCCCCGGCGGAGGATGTCCGCCATGGTATCGCCGCCCATGCCGGTCAGGGATACGCAGCCGCAGGGGCGATCCACCGCTTCCAGGCCGTCCGCCAGGGTCAGCACGGCGCGATCCAGCAGCCGCGCCCGGGTGAGGGTGGCGCGGGCGTTGGCCAGCGCGCCCTCGGATACGTCCGCTGCGATCATCTGCTGGCAGATCCCCGCCTTGAGCAGATAGCGGGGCAGGTAGGCGTGGTCAGTGCCGATGTCCGCGCCCCATTGGCAGGGCTCGTACATCGCAGCAACCAGGGACAGGCGTTCGTCCAGCATGGTCTGCCTCCAATCAAGAGAAGCCCTGCCTTTGCAGACAGGGCGTCAAATGCGGTCAATCAAGGCTGCCTGCCCGGCGGTCGTGCCGGACATGTGCCAGTGACCATCAATCAATATAGTCCTTCAGCTTCTTGGAGCG
>JBGVOA010000049.1:0-4150 GCA_045126095.1 Christensenellales bacterium
TGTGTATCGGGATCATCGATGCACCCATTTCAATACAAAAAACCCGCCAGCAGGGAAGATCCTCGGCTGGCGGGTTCCTTTGCTTGCTGACGTCGCGGGAATGGGGGGGCGGTTCCTTTGGAGCTGCAAGGTTGCGGGGCAAGTTGATTACTGCACCTTGTCGTCTTGTCCTTTGGAGTTGCGCGGACTGTTTGAATGATCAGAGATCATTCAAAGGCGTCAGTGGGGGATGAGAAACCCGCCAGCAGGGGAGGTTGGACTCCTGGCTGGCGGGTTCCTTGTTTGTTGACTTTCGCGGAAGTGGGTTTGATTACTGCACCTTGTCGTCTTGTCCTTTGGAGTTGCGCGGACTGTTTGAATGATCGGAGATCATTCAAAGGGGTCATGTGGCGTTTGCCTCCGGCGGGGTGGGGTTTCGCAGCCCTCCACCTGCGCCAGGAGCTTCGCCCCTGGACCCATTTTCGCGACTGAGTTGGTTTGTTTCTTTGGGTTGAGCCCGCGTGGGGCGTTAGCCCCTTACTTGCGCAGGGTGATGACCACGTGGCGGTTGGGCTCCTCACCCTCAGAGTGGGTGTCCACCGCGTCGTTCTGCTGCAGCGCGCTGTGAATGATGCGGCGCTCGTAGGGGTTCATCGCCTCCAGGCTCACCTTGCGGCCAGTCTTCACCGCACGGTTCGCCATGCGGTTCGCCAGACGCATCAGCGTGTCCTCACGCTTGGCACGGTAGTTCTCCGTGTCCAGGGTCACGCGGGTGTAGTCGTCCTGGCCGCGGTTCACCTTCAGGCTGGTCAGGTACTGCAGGGCGTCCAGGGTCTCGCCGCGGCGGCCGATCAGGATGCCCAGGGTGTCGCCGGTCATCTGCACAAAGACGTTCTTCTCCTCGTCCGTGCCCACGGCGACCTCAACGTCCACGCCCATCAGGTGGGTCAGCTCCTTCAGGAAGGCCTGGGCCTTGCCGGCAGCGGAGTCGGCCACAACCTCAGCGTCGGGGATCATGGTGACAACGGGCTTCTCCAGCGGACGCACCTCAGCCTTGGGCTTGGGCTCGCGCTTGGGCTGCTCCTTCTTGGGCTGCTTCTCGCCCTCGGGCTTGGGGCCGCGCTCCTTGCGCTGACGGGGCTGGTTTTCGCCCTGCTGAGCATCCTCGGACTTCTTCTCGCGGGGCTGCTTGGCCTTGCGCTGCACGGGCTTGGGGGCGTCGGGCTTCTTCTCGGCCTCGGGCTTGGCGGCGGGAGCCTCCTCAGCCTTGGGGGCCTGGGCGACGGGAGCAGCCTCGGCCTTGGGGGCTTCGGGCTTGGGCTCGGGCTTCTTCTCGGGCTTGGGCTCCTTGCGGGCGGGACGCTCGGGCTTGGGCTCAGCCTTCTTTTCCACCGGGAAGAGCGCCGCCGTGGGGTCGACCTCCTCCTCCTCGCGCAGGGTCAGCTGCAGCTTGTAGGGGCGGCTGCCGAACAGGCCGAACAGGCCCTTGCTGCCCTCCTCCAGGGTCACAACATCCACATCGGTGATGATGGCGCGCAGCTGGAACAGGCCGTCCTGCAGCGCCTCCTCGTAGGTCTTGCCGGTAACAATGATCTGCTTCATGGTAATGCTATCTCCCTCTCCATTTACAGGTGAATGCAAGGTTGTATCGGTGGATTACTTGACGCCGCTGCCCTGCTGATCCTGGGGGATATCGCTCTGGGCGGCGATGGCGTCCTTGTGGTCCAGGTACTTGTTGATGGCGAAGTTCTGCACCACGGCGATGAGGTTGCTGGTGACCCAGTACAGCGCGAAGGCCGCGTTATAGCTGGAGCACAGCCACAGGGAGAACAGCGGGAAGAACCACTTCATGAAGCCGTTGTTGGCCTGCTGCTGGGCCTGATCGCCGGTGGGCTGGGGCTGGGAGGGGTTCATCTGGGTCATCAGGAACTGGCTGCCTGCGGACATCAGCGGCAGCAGGAACAGGCCGTTCCAGTTCAGCATCACGCGCAGATCGGTCACCAGCAGGTTGATGTGCAGCACGGGGTGCTGGGCGACCAGGTCGCTGTAGCCGGGGGTGGCAACCATGGCGTTGCTGATCGTCTCGATGGTGGACTTCAGCACGTCCTTCTCGAAGGCGGCCTCGGTCAGCTCCAGGTTCAGGGTCTGGCACAGGGTGGCCAGGTCAGCGGCACGGGTGGCAGTCCACTCGTTGAGGACGGTCAGCCAGTCGCGGGCCTCGATCATCTGCAGGCTCTGCACAGAGGGCAGGGCGGCATTGAAGGGGCTGTCAGGCATCCACAGGTTCCGGATCCACAGGAAGGGCTCAAGCGCCACTTGGCTGGGATCGCCGCTGACGATGATGTTGAAGGCCTGCTCGATCAGCTGCTCGTTGGCCATCATGCGCATCGCCGCGAACATGGCGAAGAGGATGGGCATGGAAACCAGCATCGGCCAGCAGGAGGACATGGGGGAGCACTTTTCCTTCTGGTAGAGCTCCGCCAGCTTGCGCTGCATCTTGTCCGGGTCCTTCTCGTACTTCTTCTGGATCTCCGCCTGCTTGGGGGCCAGCTTGGAGATCTTGCGCATGCCCACGCGGCTCTTGTAGTCCAGCGGCATCAGGCACAGACGCACCAGGATGGTAAAGAGCACGATGGACAAACCGTAGTTGTTCACCAGGCTGAAAATGCCATCCAGGATTCCTTTCAGGAACGCGTTCATTCGGGTTATTCCCTCCTTAAAGTAGTGCAGGGGTCCTCCGGCACGGGGTCGTACCCGCCCTTTGACCAGGGATTGCAGCGCAGAAGCCGCCATGCGGCCAGCCGTCCGCCCTTCAGCGCACCGTAGCGCTCAATGGCGGTCACGGCGTACTGGGAGCAGGTTGGCACATAGCGGCAGCAGGACCCGCCCTTGTTGGGGCTGATCTGTCTGCGGTAGAAGCGCACCGCACCGAGCATGGCGCGGCTGAGGAAGGAGCGTTTCATCGTGCGCGATTCCCTTCCGTCGCGGGTGCGTCCGCAGCCTTGCCTGCCCTGGCGGGCTGGGGGGTAGCGTCCGGCGCGTAGGAGAGCGCGTTGTGCTTCTTCAGCAGATAGCGCACATCCCTTTGCAGCGACTGGAAGGTGGCCTGGGCGGCTGAGGGCCTGGCGACAATGATGTACAGGCCGCTTTTCACATCCCTCAAATAAGGCCGAAAGCATTCACGCAGGCGGCGCTTGACCTTGTTGCGGGTCACCGCATTGCCCACCTTCTTGCTGACGGAAAAGCCGACCTTCACGCCTCGTCCCTTGGCGACGAGCATGACCAGATCCCGACAAGCGGCGCTCTTTCCGCGATGGTACACGTACTGGAACGCCTTGTTTTTTTGCAGCCGATAACGTCTTTCCATGGTAAAATTCCTTCTACGATTGCAATCCGGCTGGCAGGGGAGATCCCTGCTGGGGCGGATGTGTGCAGGATTTGCCTGCGGTTATAGGAAAAGCCCGCCCGGATCTGCGTTTGTACGCTTCGGGCGGGCTTTTGCCACGTTTTTCAGGGCGCATGAAGAACCATGCGCGCCCCGGTCAGGCGACCAATCAGACGGTCAGCTCCTTGCGGCCACGACGACGACGGGCGGCCAGGACACGACGGCCATTCTTGGTGGACATGCGGGCACGGAAGCCGTGCACCTTGCTGCGCTGACGCTTCTTGGGCTGGTAGGTACGGAACATGGGTCAACACTCCTCACATTTTGTGTCATCGGGGGCATGGTGACCCCGCTTATGCTAACTTCACAGCACGTTATAGTATATACGTTTTGCCGGGGATTGTCAAGGGCGATGCGCACTTTTTTTCAGCTTGATGACAAAAATTTTGATCGTACGGCTGTTGTGCATGCATGTGCTTGCTGGACGGAAAGAATGCGTAACATTGAAAGAGAAAAAATGTATGTGATTAATAGAACAATACTTGACAAATTGAATTGTTGGATGTACAATATAAGTACAGAATTAGACAATGAGGGCTGTATTTGATGGGGTGATTCCAATGGGGCCTGTGAGCGGAGTGTAAGAATGACAGACGGCGCAAAATGGAGGTATGAATGATGAACATGCTCAAAAAGATTCTGTCTATTGCCATGGTACTGTCCCTGGTATTTGCTGTTGCAGCTGCGGGCGAGATCAACGATGTTGTTATTACTGATGATCTGTAC
>JBGVOA010000050.1:0-1449 GCA_045126095.1 Christensenellales bacterium
GATCCTGAAGTCCGGCAAACGGCCGCTGCTGATGGAGCGCATCCGTCCGCTGCTGGAAGCCGTCGAGGCCCCCGGCGCCAAGGAGCAGCCCCTGCTGGAGGCCATCCGCGAAAAGCTGGGCGATAAACAGGCGGACAAGCCCGCCCCCGACCCGCTCTTCACCACCGGCGAGGCCTTCGTGCCCAAGCCCATCGACGCAAGCGGCCTTGCGGACGCGGCAGCAACCTGGGCCCGCTACTTCCCCGATTCGCAGCTGCCCCAGGAGCTGGAGGGCAAAAAGCCCGGTCTCTTCAAGCGCCTCCTGGCCCCCAAGGGCTCCATGGAAAGCCGCGATCAGGCCCAGGCGGATGTCGCCTCCCTGACAAAGCTCGTTCTGGAGCACCACAACGACACCGTCACCAACTACGCAGGCGAGGAGTGCCTGCTGAGCAGCTTCCACGACTTCTGCCGCAGCGACCTGCCCGGCGGCGTGATGCTGCGCGAGGTGTGGGACGCATGGTACGCCGTTGATCTGGGCAGCGACCCTACGCGCCTGATGCGCGCCTGCATCCTCATCAACACCCGCCGCGCCGAGGAATGGGCCGGCGACGTGCAGCTCCTCTTCGGCACGGGCTTCCACATGGAGACGCTGCACCACGAGGCCAGCAAGACCGGCTTTCAGGTCGTTTTTCTGCTGATCCACCTGGTCAAGACCCACGTTCCCGCCGCCGACCGGCATCACCTGGCGCTGGCGCTGATGAGCTGGATGGTGATGTGCGCGCCGGAAAAGAAGCTGTGGCGGACTGTCGTCCAGCGGGTCTTCGGCGGACGCGAGACATTGATGCCCCTGCGCAGCCTCGAAGCAGTGACGATCATCCTCTCCGGCCTGACCTACACGGACGAGGCAACCTTCCCCATCGCCTTCAACGCCGTGCTGCTCCTGCATGCCCGCATGGCAAAGGCCCGGCAGCAGATCGCCCAGGCTCACCCGGAAATCCAGGACGCAAGCCCCTACAGCTACACGCCCCTGGCCCATCAGGTGCGCGTGGGGCAAACCCTGCCGAACATCCCCCTGCTGCTGCTGGCCTCCGCCCGCGGGCACATGCCCCGGCATGCCATCTACGCCCTGCTCATGAACGGCACGGTGGATCGCGAGCAGGGCATGATGCACCTTTCCCTGCTGTCCTCCTACCACCGTTTGCAGGGCGCAAAGCCCGCCGCGGACCGCTGGGGCAGCTTTGAGCGCACGCGCCGGGAGCTCCTGGGCCTGTATCTGGGGCATGAGGAGCCTGCTGGCGACGCAGATGCCGCCCTCCTCGCCTTTGCGGACGAGGTGTGTCAGCCGCTGCTGAGCCGCATCATTGACGCGGAGATTCGCCGGGGCGACGCGCCCAGCGACTTCACAGCCCTGTCCGCCGGCGTCACCCGCATCGACAGCACGGAGAGCTTCGTGCGCATCCTCGCCGCCCT
>JBGVOA010000051.1:0-4486 GCA_045126095.1 Christensenellales bacterium
CACACCATCCTGCTCGTAGCTGCCAAAGGTCACGATACCGCCAACAGTTGCATTGCGCAGAGCGGTGTAGCTTGCACTATCATACATCGTCGCGGTCCCCAAACGCCAATATCTACACAGAACGCAACCATAGCCATATTCGTCCCACACATGCGGCTCATATTCGCTCAATGGGATATCAGAACCATGCCCGATCTGTTTTCCGCAACCACAGCAGAAAACCAGTTCCTTTTCAATGAGGATATGAGTATCCTCTCCCAATGACTCATAGTAAGTAGGATAGGTACTATAGGTGTCGGTTCCCTCCGGACAACCACAGTCGATGACTCCTCCATGCTCTGCGTATGCCGCTTGAACACCAAGCAGCAAGAGCATCGCTAAAGCTAACGCAACAAGTTTCTTCATTATCTGTTCCTCCCTTTCTTCTATGGCTTAGCGCCATCTAAACATAATATACACCACTTCTGGTGTATTTGTCAATACACCAAATCAGATGTGGCATGATAATGCAGAGGTGATATCTGCATGAAGGAATACTGGGAGATCCTCCGCGAGCTGCGCGAAGACCACGACCTGCGTCAGGCCGACATTGCCGCCCTCCTGCACACCACTCAACAGGTCTACTCCCGCTACGAGAAGGGCGTGAACGAAATGCCCATCCGCCACCTGCGCACGCTCTGCCAGTTCTACCACGTCAGCGCGGATTATGTGCTGAGCCTGTCCGCCAAAGATGAATGACCGCCCGAAGCACGCCCGACATCTGCGCATGCTTCGGGTTTTCTTTTGGCGCGCAGGAAAAATCTGTCCACCTGATGGGTTGTTTACCTGTGAGACTCCGTTTTTGCCGTCACAAAGGAAAAATCACACACTGCGTCGAATGTATAAAGAATACGAAAGCTTACGACCGATCAACAAAAGGCGGTGACCCCATGTCCCTGATTTCCGTCATCATCCCCACCCACAACCGTCGCGAGCTGCTGCTGCGCGCCATTGACAGCGTCCTCCGGCAAACCCACGAGGAGCTCGAAATCATCGTGGTGGACGACGCGTCCACCGATGGCACCCAGTCCGCCGTGCTGGAATTGCACGAGGAGCGCGTGCAGTACGTTCGCCTGAACGAGCAGCGGGGCGCCTGCGTGGCCCGCAACCGCGGCATTGACATGGCCCGGGGCGAGTACATCGCCTTCCAGGACAGCGACGACGTGTTCCACGCGGACAAGCTGGAAAAGCAGCTGGCCTACCTCAAGGAAACCGGCGCGGACGTGGTGGCCTGCGCGATGAACCGCATCGGCTGGGACGGCGAGGAGTCCGTGTTCCCGCCGGACGCGGAGGATCGCGCGCTGACCTACGACGAGCTGCTGCTGGAGAACCTGTGCAGCACCCAGTGCCTGCTGGGCCGGGCGGAGGTCTTCCGGGCGGTGCGCTTTGACGAGCAGCTGCCGAGATTGCAGGATTGGGATCTGATGCTGCGCATTGCCCGGGAGTACCGCGTGATGCTGGACGCGCGTCCGCTGGTGGATGTGCACCTGCAGGCGGACAGCCTCTCCCGGCAGCCTCAGCGGCTGTATGCAGCCATGCTGCGGCTCTACCTGCGCTACCGGGCGGACGTCGCTGGGGACAATGTGCGCATCGTCCGCAACGAACGGGTGGATGTGCGCTGGCTGCGCACCCTGGCGGAGGCTGCCGAAATGTGCGGCGAGGATCCCTGGACGCAGGAGCTGCTGGAGAACGCGCCTGCCTGGGTCTACCGGCGGGGCGAGGCGGCGGACTATGCCCGCACGCTCATCCACGTGGGCGTGGACAGGGGCAATGCGTCCCTGCTGCCGGACACCCTCGTGCTGCACATGGATCTGCGCTGCTACACCCCCGCGCCGGGCACGCGCTACCTGCCCCTGCCGCTGCTGCGGGACGCACTCCGGGCCAATCCCCGGGGCGCATCCTTCGATGGCAAATGGGCTGAGCAGGGCCACGACCCGCTGCCGGAGGCCATCCGCCAGCTGACCATGCGCTACGACCGCCGCCTGGTGTGGGAAATCCTCTCCAGCGCCTATGGCGGCGCACAGGTGGCCGCAGCCCTCGCCGCCACCGACCTCACCATGGCGCCCGCCTGGGCCCGCGCCCTGCAGGGGATCGACCTGCACCTGCGCAACGCGCCGGTCAAGCGCATCGCCGTGTACTACCACAGCCTGCGCAATGGCGGCGTGCAGCAGACCGCTGCGGCGCTCATCCGCCTGTGGATTTCGATGGGCTACGAGGTGACGCTCATCACCGCCAAAGCCCCTTCCGAGGCAGACTACCCCATCCCCGACCGCGTCCAGCGGCGCGTCATTCCCGCTGCGGACACGGGTGACCCCGCTGCCTGCCGCGCCCATGTGCTGGAGCTTGTGCGCAACGCCAAGGGCAGCGACCTGCTGGTCTACCATGCCTGGGCCGACCCCGTCGTCCTCTTTGATCTGCTGGCTGTGCGCAGCATGGGCGTGCGCTTCCTCGTCCACACCCACAGCGTGTTCACCATGCCGCTGCTGGAACGGAACATGCTCGACCGCTTCCTCAGCCTGCCGGACGTATATGCCCTGGCGGACAGCGTGGTCACCCTCTCGGACGTGGACAGGCAGTACTGGCAGCAGGTCAACGCCCGCGTGTACACCACCGTCAACCCGCTGACCTTCGACCCGGCCGTCACGCCCGCAAACGCCCTCAGCGGCAAAACGATCCTCTGGGCGGGCCGCATCTCGCCGGAAAAGCGCCCCATGGACGCCATCGCCGCCATGCAGCATGTCGCCACTCATGTGCCGGACGCGAAGCTCATCATGCTGGGCAGCGGCGACGACGCCATCATGGGCAGCCTGCGGGGCAGCATCATCTCCAGCGGGCTGGCCGAGCGCGTGGAGCTGGTGGGCTTCCACCAGGATACCTCGGAATACTTCCGCCAGGCGGACGTGTTCCTGTGCACCAGCATGTACGAGGGCTTCTCCCTCGCCATGGCCGAGGCCATGACCCACGGCGTGCCCGTTGTCACCTATGAAATGCCCTACCTGACCGTCCTTTCCGGCGGCGGACATATCTCCGTCCCCCAGGGCGACCCCTATGCGGCGGGCAACGCCCTGATCCGCCTGCTGACGGACGCAGGACTGCTGCACGCTCTGGGCGCTCAGGCACGTCAGCACGCCGAAAGCCGCCTGAACATCGACCAGGCCGCCATGTGGAAGCGCATCCTGGATGACCAGTTCCACAGCCTGCCGCCCATGGTGCTGACCAACGCGCAGTCCGTCATGCTGGACACGCTGCGGCAGCATGTGGGCCTGATGAGCCGCCATCAAGGCGCGCCCGGGGAGTCCAGCGTGGTGCAAACAGCCTTCGTCCCCCTGCCGGAAAAGGGCCCGGCGAAGGAGCTGCGCAAGAAGACCGCCACCTTCCTGCAGGTGCTGCTGGTAGACGGCCCTAAGGGCGTGGCCCGCGTGATGCGCGAAAAGAAGGAGCGCCGCGCCGCCGCCCACGCCACCTCCGCCACCGTGACCTGGACGGGCCGCAAGCCCGCCGAACCGTCCGATACCACAAGCCAGGAGGACTCTGCCGAATGAACACCCTCGACGCCATCCGCGCCCGCTGCAGCTATCGCGGACGCTACCTGCCCACGCCCGTCCCCCGCGAGCACCTCAGCGCCATCATGGAGGCCGGGCTGCGCGCACCCTCCGGCTGCAACAAGCAGACCACCAGCCTTATCGCGGTGGACGACCCCGAGGTGCTGAGCCAGCTCCACGCCGTGATTGATCCGCCCGCAGGCGAGACCGCCCCGGCGATGATCTGCGTGCTGACCCGCCCCGTCATCGCCTACCGCGACCGCACCTTCTTCGTGCAGGACTACGCCGCCGCCATCGAGAACATGCTGCTGGCCATCGCCGACCTGGGCTACGAGAGCTGCTGGTACGAGGGCCATATCACCGACGTGGACCGCATCGGCGACAAGATGGCCCGCATCCTCGGCGTGCCGGAGGAATACCAGCTGGTGTGCTTCCTGCCCGTGGGCCTGGCCGCCGGGGACGTGAAGCCCCCGAAGAAGCTGCCCCTGGAAAGCCGCTGCTGCTTCAACCGCTTCAGCCTGTGACCCCTGCACGCATTCCACCACAAAGGAGATCACCCATGGATGACCACCGCGCCGTCGCCATGGAGCACTACCTCGGCCTGACCCTGCCAGAGGTCCGCCTGGAACAAAAAACGCCCGAAACACGCCCCATTTCGGGCATGTTTCGGGATATCATTCACGCTTCGTCGTCCTTGGGAGGCGCACCTTCTGGATCCCCCCGCTGATCTGGCCGGACAGCACCACCGTCAGCAGGGAGTACGCCAGCTTCCCCAGCGGGATGTAGCTGACCGACAGCCCCAGCACCAGCGCATCGGTGAAGAGGTAGATCCACTGCACGCCCAGCCCCGTCAGCCGTGAAAGAGCCATGGCCAGCGCATCGTCGCCGCCGGGCGCGCCTCCCAT
>JBGVOA010000052.1:0-8426 GCA_045126095.1 Christensenellales bacterium
AGCCAGTTCATCGGCAAGGTTGCGCCCCTCACCATCGAGGACATCGACGTGGTGTCCTACGCCACCATCACCTGCCAGGTGGTTGTGGATGCGGTGAACGAGGCGGCCGCGCAGTAAGACTCCCGTCCGCAGATGCGGATACCCCAAAACAGAAAATGCGCGCCCTGCTCCGGTTTGATGGAGCGGGGCGCGTTTTTGTCCCGATGCGAAAGCCCCCTGCCGGGCGGCAGAGGGCGCGGGGTTACTCTTCGTCGGGGGCGGTGTAGGTGGGCTCCTCCGGCGCAAAGACGGGCACGTCATCGTCGGAGACGGGGGCGGCGGTCTCGGTGGGCGCGTCGTAGCGGCAGGCCTCGGCGGCCTGGCGGTCGATTTCGTCCTGTTCGTCCAGCTGCTGGCGGACGGCGGCGCGCTGCTCGGGGGTCAGGCAGGAGGCGTCGATCACGTCGTCGTTCATGAAGCGCTCGCAGAACCTGCGCACGCGCTGCTTCAGCTCCTCGGCGGTCTCCTTGATCTGATCCACGGTGGCCTGGTTATCGCGGACGGTCTGCTGACCCTTCTCCACCAGCGCGCGGGCGAGGTCGCCGCCCTTTTCCACCAGGGTCGCGGCGGCGCCGATGCCGCCGTACACAACGCTCTTGACGAGGTTTTCCAGTTCGTTCATAAGGGTTCTCCTTTCATCCGTCGGTTGGGCGGGCGTACCCGCTGTTTCCTGTTCATTTTGTCCGGCTGACAGGATCAGTATACAGCCCATCCGGCGTATGCTTCAAGGGAATTTCATTAGAATATGCATAGAAATGCCTTAAAACCGCACTTTGGCGTTCAAAAGCGCAGGGCGGCTTCGGGGATGAGCTCGGCCAGCAGGGCGGCCTGGCCGGGTTCGTCCTCCGGCACGGCGTAGCAGATCAGCCCCTGGGGCGGAACGAGGCTGCGCAGCGCGGGTGCGGCGGACGCGTCCGCAGCCACCACCACGGGCTGGGTGCTGGCGAGGCACTGGCGGACGGCCTGGCGGAAAACGGGGCAGGCGAGAAGCTCGGTACTCAGGCCGCTGAGCAGCACCGGCGCATGCATGCGCAGCGCGGCGATCAGCGTGGGGGCGGCGACCTCCTCCAGCACGCGCGGGACGATGGCCGAGCGCCCGTCGCCCAGGGCCACCTGGCAGGGCACGCCGTTATACAGCGGCGGGGCGGGCGGCGGCAGCATGTGCAGCGCCTGTCCGCGGACTTCGCCGTTCACCGAGAAGGGCGACACGCGCAGCCCCACCGGGCGGACGTTCAGGGCGCTGAAAAGACGGTCGGCAAGGGCGGCGGCATGCGCGCCGGTCAGGCAGAGCTGCTGCATAAAACAACCTCCTCGGGGCACGGAATATGGGATTTCTGATGCTGTTTCTTCTATTTTATATGTATCGCGGCGGGTTGTCAACCTTGCGGGGGAGGAGGCCTGCATTTCCGACTTGTTTTTCCCCTTTGCCTCCATTCCTGTAAATCCCCCCGTAACATTCTCCCATCACCTTGACTTTCCGCACATTTTGCAATAGAATGTACACAGGCGACTCGCGCCCTTTATGAAAACGGCGCGATTCATCAAGAGTTGAGGTGATGACACCATGAAGCATGGATTCAAGTGGCTCGCGGCGCTGGTACTCGCGCTGGTGCTGATGCTGTCCCTGGGGGCGGCTGCGGCGGAGGACGCTTATGGCGTGGCCACGCTCGATCAGGTGGCGGTGCGCAAGCGGCCCACCACCGAGGCAACGTACTGGTTCCGCATTGATGCGGGCTTCGTCTGCCAGATCCTCGATATGGTGGAGGGCGACGGGGAGTACTGGTACAAGGTGAACACCACCCATCCTGATCCCGCGAAGAACAACACCTACATCGGCTATGTGCGCGCGAACGCCTTCCGTCCCATGACGGCGGAGGAAACGGCGCAGTACCTGGGCGGCGGAACGGTTGCTGTGGTGACGGCTACGCCCACGGCCGCGACGGGGAATGATCTGCCCACCATCCCGGCCAATGTGATCGGCGGCTTCGGCGGCAGCTTTGACACCGGCATCATGGGCGGCGCAACGGCGACGCCCACGGTCACCCCGGACTATGCGCCCGGCGTGGAGGAAGACGATTATGTCTCCGACAGCACCGGCGGCGCGGGCGACTTCGGCTCCAGCGGCTTTGATACCCTGGTAACCAACGCCACCGGCCAGGTGACTGCCAGCGGCACCAACTTCCGCCTTGCCCCCAGCACCGACGGCGGCCTGATCGGCAAGCTGAACGCCGGCACCGTGGTGGAGCTGGTCAGCATTCCGTCCCAGATCGGCAGCAACTACTGGTACCGCGTGCGTTACAACGGCCAGGAGGGCTACATCCAGTCCAACTACATCCGGGTGCTGTCCGTGGGCAGCACGCCCACCCCGGCTCCCAGCGCCTACGGCTATGCCAAGCTGATTTACGACAGCGCCAACCTGCGCGATGCGCCCGGCGGCACCACCCAGGCGCAGTGGGAGGGCAAGGGCTCCCTGCTGCAGATCGTCGGCACGGCCCAGTCCAAGAACGGCTATCTCTGGTACCCGGTCTTCTACGGTGTGGACCGCACCACCTACTACGTCCGTGAGGACGTGATCACCCTGATCGGCTACACCGGCGGCAGCTTTGCCACGGCGACCCCTGTGCCGGACTACTCCGGCGCCTACGGCTACGTCAAGACCGTTGAGTCCGGCGTGAACCTGCGCCTCAAGCCCGGCGGAGAGACCGTTGCGCAGATCCCGCGCGGCGAGGTCGTGCCCTGCATCGGCGCGCCCGTTTCCCCGGCGGATTCCTCCTACACCTGGTACTATGTGCAGTACGGCAATCTGCGCGGCTACCTGCGCGGCGACTGCGTGCAGGTCTGCACGGCGGACGGCGGCGCCATTGCCGTCACCCCCACGCCTGCGCCTACCCAGGCCCCCACGGTCGGCACGGCCTATGGCTACATCCGGCTGGTGAAGAGCGGCGTCAACCTGCGCGTCCGTCCGGCGGGCACCTCCCAGGGCCAGCTGCCCCGGGATCTGATCCTGCCCGTGACCGGCCCCAAGGTATCCGCCAGCTCCTATGACTGGTATCCGGTCCGCACGCCCGATGGCCGCATGGGTTACATCCGCAGCGACTGCATGGTGCTGTGCGATGCAAACGGCAACGAGGTCTCCTCTGTGCCCACGCCTGCGCCCGGCGGCTCCACCGGCGGCGCGCCCACCCTGTCCGCCTATGGCTATGTGAAGATCACGGCCAGCGGCACCAACCTGCGCGACAACGTGGCCGGCGACACCCTGACCCAGCTGAGCCGCAACAGCGTATGGCCCATGTGCGGCATCGCCGTCACCTACGGCCAGTACACCTGGTATCCCGTGCAGGCCGAGGGTCACACCGGCTGGGTGCGCGGCGACTGCGCCTTCAAGCTCTCCGCCTCCCAGGAGCTGAGCTACCTGCAGAACGGCACGATCCCCTCCGAGACCCCCGCGCCCACGCCCTCCCTGAGCAATCACGTTATCACCATTCTTGATTACGTTAACCTGCGCGCCTCTGCCTCCCGCGATGCGGCTGCGCCCTTCAAGGTGCGCACCGGCACCGTGATGACCTTCACCGGCACCAAGACCGTCGGCACCAGCCTCTGGTACCGTGTTGTGTACGAGGGCACGGAGGTGTGGGTGCTGGGCACCTGCGTGGAAGTCATGACCACGGCGGAATACGAGCAGTGGCTGGGCAGCAACCCCGGCGCAGCGCCTGACGCCAACGCGGGCCTTGGCTACCTGATCACCGTGGAGTCGGGCGTGAACGTCCGCAGCACCGCGGGCGGCTCCACCATCGTGGCCCGCCTGAACCGCGGCAGCATCGTGCCCTACTTCGCCGAGGCGAAGCGGGTGGGCAGCTACGGCTGGTACGCCATCCGCACCCTGGACGGCACGGAGGGCTACGTCCGCAGCGACATGGTGAAGAAGTGCGACGCCAACGGCAACATCGTCGTTGTGCCCACGCCCGCGCCCGGCGGCTCCACCGGCGGCAGTTCCGGCTCCCAGCAGGAGGCGGTCTACATCACCCTGCGCCTGGGCTCCACCGGCACGGCGGTGTACAACCTCGTGGTGGAGCTGAAGAACCAGGGCTTCTACCGCGGCGAATTGACCAGCAGCTACACCGAGGCCGTGCGCCAGGCGGTCATCGCCTTCCAGAGCGCCAAGGGCCTGGTTATCGACGGCATTGCGGGCACAAAGACCCAGCACGCCCTCTACGGCACCGTGCCTCCCGGAACGGCCAACACCAACGACCTGACCTTCTCCTTCTACCCGGTGGAGAAGATCGACTGGTTCACCGGCGGCATCCAGCAGCTGTGGGCCAAGGGCGCCAACTACAAGGTGTACGACGTGAAGACCGGCATCGTCTGGTGGGCGCACCGCTGGAGCGGCGCGAACCACGCCGATATCGAGCCCCTCACCGCGGCGGACACCGCGCGCCTGTGCCAGATCTACGGCGTGGATGACGCCCAGGACATCTGGGACAACAACCTCTGGCACCGCCGCCCCTGCCTGGTGACCATCGGCAACCGCACCTTCGCCTGCTCGCTGATGGGCATGCCCCATAACCCCGACGGCGACACCATCGACAACAACAACATGACCGGCCAGATATGCATGCACTTCACCAACTCGAAGGGCCATGAGTCCGGCAAGGTCGATACCAATCACCAGAAGGCGATCCAGGAGGCCTACGACTGGGCCAAGGCTCGTTACGGTGCGAAGTGATTCCTGAATACACGCGAAGGGCTGCTGTACAGAAGTATGGCAGCCCTTTTTCAGCGCTTCCGGCTGATATGATTGTTCTTTCTTTGATACAGAAAAAAAGTACAAGGGCAGTACAATCCTGAAAGCGTTTACCCTGCATACGAAAACGTTTTAGGGGCGAAAAATGCAGGATGGGGATGCCGATGATGCAAAACAGGGCGATTTTGCCTCTTGACAATCGCCGGGCGCGGCGGCTATAATAGAGGAAACGTGCATATTTCATATGCACGAAATTAGAAGGAGGCAATACCATGAAGAAGACATTGGCTCTGGTTCTGGCTCTCTGCATGGCGCTGACCACTCTGGTCGCGTTCGCTGATGAGACCTATACCTACAATTCCTCCATGTCCTCTTTCCCGACGACCTGGAATCCCTTCCAGTACCAGACCGCTACGGATGGTACCATGGTGGATTACATGTCCGACGGCTTCTACGGCTTTGATTTCAACGAGGACTTTGACGGCTACGTCATGGTTCCCCGCATGGCCGTGGACTTCCCCACCGACGTGACCGCTGAGTACGTCGGCGAGCAGTGGGGCATCGCTGAAGGCGATACCGCCCGCGCTTGGAAGATCCAGATCCGTGAGGACCTGAAGTGGAACGATGGCACCCCCATCAACGCTCATGACTTTGAGTGGGGCGCCAAGATGCTGCTGGATCCCGCCGCTGCCAACTACCGCGCTGACAGCCTGTACTCCGGCAACATGGTCGTCGTGAATGCTCAGGGCTATGTGTACTCTGGCAAGACCATTGAGTATGCCGAGAACAACACCAACGCCGTGCGCTACACCATGGATGACCTGACCCTGGGCGCCGACGGCGTCTACACCACCCCCCAGGGCAAGCCCGTGTACATCGCCATCAACGCTCCTCTGGCTGACTGGATGGGCGGCAAATCCCTGGCCACCTACGTCGGCACTTACGGCGACGCGTACTTCGGCATGGAGAACTGGGACGCGCTGCTGGCCCTGGCCAACGAGGCTGGCTACGCTCCTCTGACCGAGGAGTCCAAGGGCTACCTGGTTTCCGTCATCGCGACCAACCCCAACTGGGGCGAGTCCGAGGCGAACGTGCCGGATTACCTGGCCTACGACTTCGTCAACGATACCGTGGAATGGGATTCTGTCGGCTTCAAGGCTGTGTCTGACTACGAGATCGTTCTGATCCTGGAAAAGCCCCTGGAGGGTTTCTTCCTGCACTACTCCCTGACCGGCTCCTGGCTGGCCAAGCGTGATCTGTACGAGTCTCTGGGCAACACCACTGATGGCATCTACACCAACAGCTATGGCACCACCGTTGAGACCACTGCCTCCTACGGCCCCTGGATGCTGACCAAGTACCAGACCGACAAGGAGATCGAGTTCGAGAAGAACCCCTACTGGTATGGCTACGCTCTGGAAGAGAACGAGGGCCTGTACCAGACCACCCACATCCACTATGAGTACGTGCCGGAAGCCAACACTGCGATGCAGCTGTTCCTGCAGGGCAAGCTGGACAACAAGGGCCTGAACAAGGACGAGATGGCCATCTACAGCGGCTCTGATTACCTGCAGTACTCCGAGGGCGACTCCATCTTCGCCATGGTGTTCAACCCCGACCTGGAGGCCCTGACCACCAACCAGGCCGCCGCTGGCGAGAACATCAACAAGACCATCATCACCGTCAAGGAATTCCGTATGGCCATGTCCTTCGGCATGAACCGTGCTGCGTTCTGTCTGGCGGCTGACCCCACCAACAGCCCCGGCTTCGCCCTGTACTCCGGCCAGATCGTTGCTGACCCCGAGAACGGCGTTGCCTACCGTGCCACCGATGAGGCCAAGCAGGTTCTGCTCAACTTCTGGAACCTGGCTGACCAGGTTGGCGAGGGCAAGATGTATGCCACCGCTGACGAGGCGATCGCTTCCCTGACCGGCTACAACCTGGAGATGGCTCAGGAGTACTTCAACCGTGCTTATGACATCGCCATCGCCGAGGGCCTGATGGATGAGGACGATGTGATCCAGATCATCATCGGCACCCCCAACCTGACCTCTGTGCCCTACAACAACGGCTATGACTACATCGTCAACAACTACACTGAGGTTGTTAAGGGCACCAAGCTGGAGGGCAAGCTGACCTTCACCCGCGACGGCACCCTGGGCAACGGCTTCTCCGATGCTCTGAAGAACAACCAGGTTGACATGCTGTTCTTCGTTGGCTGGACTGGCTCCACCTTCGATCCCTACGGCCTGATGGAAGCCTACACCAGTGAGTCCTATCAGTACGATCCCTCCTGGGATACCACCCTGGCCATGCTGACCGTCAACCACGAGGGTCAGGACCTGACCGCTTCCGTGTGGGATTGGACCCAGGCCATCAACGGTACCGAGATCACCGCGAAGGACGCCGCCGGCAACGACGTTGTCCTGGAGAGCATGGCCGTGTACCACAGCCTGCCCATCCTGGCTGCGCTGGAGAACTGCGTGCTGCAGAACTACGACTTCATCCCGCTGACTGGCGACAACTCCGCCTCTCTGAAGGGCATGCAGATCGAGTACCTGCTGGAGGACGAGGTCTTCCCGCTGGGCCGCGGCGGCATCAAGTACATGACCTACAACTACAGCGATGCTGAGTGGGAAGCTTTCGTTGCCGAGCAGGGCGGCGAGCTGAACTACAAGTAAGCATCACCGAGCTCCACGCAAGTGGAGTGAAGTAAAGCGATGACGCCAAGGCAGGGGTGTTCTTAGCAGCATCCCTGCCTTGGTAAAATTCGGCTATTGCGGATTTTGGTTTTTGCGCCGCCTTGACCTGCGTGCGGCAAAATCGGCCAGCCGCAGGGAGCATTGCGGAAAAAGGAATGCTTCCTTCAACTTGACAACCTCTTTGGTTACGCTTGCACCTGATGCGGGGTGCCGCTGCCCAGATGCAGCCGTAGCCAAAGAGCAGAGAGGGGATATGCATGCTTAAGTATGTAATTAAACGTATCCTGCTGATGCTGATGGTCTTTATGATCATCGTTACGATGTGCTTTGTGCTGATCAAGCTTCTGCCCAGCAAGCCTGTAGAGCAGTTCGGCAAGGATATGGAACTGATCATGCGCCGTCGTGAATTGCTGGGACAGGATAAGCCGATCCTGGAGCAGTACTTCATCTTCCTGCGCCGTACGCTGTTTGGCGGCAACTGGGGCGTGGGTGAAATGCTGTACCAGGGCCGTGAGGTAACGCAGATCTTCTTTGAGAAGATGCCTGCAACCATTGCGGTGAATATCTACACGATGATATTCGCTGTGCCGATGGGCCTGCTCCTGGGCATTTATGCGGCACTGAAGAAGAATAAGTGGCAGGATCACGTCATTTCAACGGCGGTTATCCTGTTTGTTTCTGTGCCAAGCTATGTTTATGCATTCCTGGTGCAGTATTTCCTGTGCTTCAAGCTGGATCTGTTTGAGCCCGTCATTCCCGCCGGTACGAACTTCTTCACCTGGGATATGTTCGTGGCGATGGTTCCGGCCATCATTTCTCTGGGCTTCGGTACTGTTGCGGGCCTGACCCGTTATGTCCGCGCTGAGCTGACGGAGGTGCTGACCAGCGACTTCCTGCTCCTGGCGCGCACCAAGGGCCTTTCCCGCTCCCAGACCACCGTGCGT
>JBGVOA010000053.1:0-6188 GCA_045126095.1 Christensenellales bacterium
AGCCCTCTGCGCCTGATAATGGGGTGAAACAATGCAAATGAACGGGCGGCAGCCCAGGCAGGGCCGCAAGCACTCGACAATGCTCCTGCTGTACGACCTGGCGCTGCTGATCACCACCAATGTGCTGATGCTGGTGGTGTATCCCAGCGGCACCGCGCCGCTGAGCTGGATGGATATCGGCATGCACATGCTTCTCAACGTGCTGCTGATCACCTTCAGCCGGGTGCTGGGCGGCATCTACCGCCAGATCTGGCGCTATGGCGGCACGTCGCAGTATATGCGGCTGATCCTCTCCGATGCGGTGGGCTGCATCGTGTATCTGCTGCTGATGGCGGTGCTGCCCCTGGAAAGGATCGCCGCGCTGCGCGCCTTCTCCATCGTGGCGCTCAACCTCCTGGCGGCCATCAGTATCCGCCTGATCTACCAGTACATGTATGAGTACCACAGCCTCAAGTCTTCCGTGGGGATCGTGCTGCGCCGCCTGACCCGGGCGGTGACGGGCGTGAAGATCGACCCCGTGCCGGAGGCGGGCCCTGTGGGCGTGCCGGTGGGCAGCCGCATCAATGTGGCCATCGTCGGCGCGGGCCGCGTGGGCGTTATGCTGGCGGACGAGCTGCTGCGCAATCCGGCGGCGGCCTACCAGCCCTGCTGCTTCATCGACATCGACAGCGAGAAGATCGGCCGCTACATCAGCGGGCTGCGCGTCTTTTCTGAGGATGAGGTGACGCCGGAAAGGCTGGCGGCCTTCCCCATCCAGGAGATCATCTTCGCCATGCCGGATGTGTCCGCCGAGCGCAAGCACGAATTGTACATGCACTACAAGGGCACCGGCTGCAAGATCAAGGTCTATGATTACCCCAACCCGCAGAAGGTGGGCAGCGGCCGCCGCATGCTGCGCGAGTTTGACATCACCGAGCTCCTTTTCCGCGAGCAGGTGGAGTTCATGGACGACCAGACCCGCAGCTACTACCGGGGCAAGACCATCCTCATTTCCGGCGGCGGCGGCTCCATCGGCAGCGAGCTCTGCCGGCAGATCGCGGCCATGGGCCCCAAGCGCCTGGTCATCCTGGACGTGTACGAGAACGGCGCCTACGACATCCAGCAGGAGCTGCGCATCCAGTACGGCACGGCGCTGGATCTGGTGGTGGAGATCGCCACGGTCTGCGACCGGAGGGAGCTCTGGCGCATTTTTGACACGCACCGCCCGGATGTGGTGCTGCATGCCGCGGCCCACAAGCATGTGCCGCTGATGGAGCGCAACTGCGTGGAGGCGGTGAAGAACAACGTCTTCGGCACGCTGAACATCGTTGAGGCCTCCGAGGCCTTCCATGTGGGCAAGTTCACCATGATCTCCACCGACAAGGCGGTCAACCCCACCAACATCATGGGCGCGACCAAGCGCATGTGCGAAATGATCGTGCAGAGCCGCACGGGGACGGACACGAACTTCTCCGCCACCCGCTTCGGCAATGTCCTGGGCTCCAACGGCAGCGTCATCCCGCTGTTCCGCCGCCAGATCCTCAACGGCGGGCCCGTCACCATCACCGACAAGCGCATCATCCGCTACTTCATGACCATCCCGGAGGCCAGCCAGCTGGTGCTGCAGTCCGGCGCGATGGCGAAGAATGGCGAACTGTACGTGCTGGACATGGGCCGCCCGGTGAAGATCCTCGAATTGGCGGAGAACATGATCCGCCTGAGCGGATACGAGCCCTACCGGGACATCGACATCATCGAAACCGGCCTGCGCCCGGGCGAGAAGCTCTATGAGGAGCTGCTCATCAAGACAGAGGAGCTGGACCGGACGGACAGCAGCATGATCTTCATCGAGCGGGATAAGCCCCAGGCGATGGAAACGATTGCTCAGAAGCTGGATGTGCTGCGTCAGGCGGTGGAAACGGGCGACAATGAGCGCGTCCGCCAGGCGCTGCACGAGGTGGTGCCCACCTTCCGCACGCCGGAGGAGATCAACGGCGAGGCTGCCCAGGCGGAGGAAATGCGCGTGGTGCGCGAGGCTGTGTAAGCAAGGAGAGAGAACAATGCGGTGCGCTGATATCTATTGCGGCACCTACCGCCGCGACCCGGTGGAGGTGGCCTTCTGCCCCTACCGCGTGTGCCCCATGGGCGCGCACAGCGACCATCAGCTGGGCATGATCACCGGTCTTGCCATCGACAAGGGCGTGCACATCGCCTATGGGCCGAAGAAGAACGGCGTGATCGAGCTGTCCTCGATGCAGTTTGACCGCCGGGCTCAGTGGCATATCCAGCAGATCGACGAGAAGCCCGTGGGCGACTGGGCGGACTACCTGCGCGGTGCTACCTGGGCGCTTGCGCGGCATTACACCCTGCATGTGGGCCTGTGCGGCGTGGTTGAGGGCACCATGCCCATCGGCGGACTGTCCTCCTCGGCGGCGGTGATCATCGCCTTCCTCAGCGCGCTGAGCAAGGTCAATGGCATTGCGCTGGACGGTCCGGAGATGATTCAGATCGCCCTGGAGGCGGAGCGCGATTATGTGGGCGTGTCCGTCGGCACGCTGGATCAGAGCTGCGAGGTGTATTCCCGCCGCAACCATCTGCTGCACCTGGATACGAAGGATGGCAGCTACGAGCTGATCCCCCAGCACCCGGACATGAAGCCCTACAAGATTGCCGTCTTCTTCTCCGGCATCGAGCGGAGCCTCGCCGGCAGCAAGTTCAACATGCGCGTGGACGAGGCGAAGTCCGCCGCTTATGCCCTCATGGCCTTTTCCGGCATGGAGTACGGCAAGTTCGGCCAGGCGGTGCTGCGCGACGTCCCCCGCGAGGTGTATGAGGAGCACAAGCACCGTCTGCCGGAAAACTGGCGCAAGCGCGCGGAGCACTTCTACACCGAGTTTGACCGTGTGCAGCAGGGTGCAGAGGCCTGGCGGCGCGGCGATATCGAAGCCTACGGCCGCCTGAGCTTTGAGAGCGGCCACTCCTCCATCTACAACTGGGAAACCGGCTCGGATGAGCTGTGCACGCTGTACGAAATCATGCGCCGCACCGACGGCGTATACGGCGGACGCTTCTCCGGTGCGGGCTTCAAGGGCTGCTGCATGGCGCTGATCGACCCTGCTTTTGCCCAGAGCATTGAAAAGCAGGTGGGCGAGGAGTACCTGCGGGCCTTCCCTGACCTGCGCGGCAAGTATTCCTTCCACCTGTGCGACAGCGCGGACGGCGTGTCGCTGTAAAAACGGAGGCTGACCAGCATGAAGTGCATGATCCTGGCGGCGGGCTATGCCACCCGCCTGTATCCCCTGACGGAGAACTTCCCCAAGCCCCTGCTCACCGTGGGCGAAAAGACCATCCTGGACTGGCTGGTGGACGATATTGACGCCGCCGGCGTGGTGGATGAGTACGTTGTCATCTCCAACCACAAGTACGCGCCCCACTTCATCCAGTGGGCGGGAACGAAGAAGCAGAAGATCACCGTGGTGGACGACGGCACCTCCTCCAACGAGACCCGCCTGGGCGCGGTGAAGGACGTGCAGTTTGCCATTGAGCAGCTGGGCATCGACGATGACATGGTGGTCATCGCCGGTGACAACGTGCTGGACTTCTCCCTGACGAAGTTCATCGCCTACGCGCAGGCAAAGGGCACCTCCTGCGTGATGCGCTACCACGAGCCCTCGGAGGCGAAGCTGCGCAAATGCGGCGTGGCGCTGGTGGACGAAAACGACCTGATCCTCTCCCTGGAGGAAAAGCCCCAGGAGCCCAAGTCCCACTGGGCAACGCCCCCCTTCTACTACTACACCCGCGAGGACGCAAAGCGCGTCGCCGTGGGCATCGCCCAGGGCTGCGGCACCGACGCACCCGGCAGCTACATTGCCTGGCTGTGTACCCAGGCGCCCGTGCATTCGATGGAGATGCCCGGCAGCCGCTACGACATCGGCAACCTGGAGAGCTACCGGCAGGTGCAGGCAACCTACCAGGGCATTACGCGCTAAGGAGCGGAGCATATGGTCAATTTCAACGTGAGCCTCAAGGGTAAGACGATCCTGGTCACCGGCGCGGCGGGCTTCATCGGCGCGAACCTGGTGCGCCGCCTGTATGAGATGGCCGAGGGGATCACCGTCGTCGGCCTGGACAGCATGAACGATTACTACGACGTGTCTCTGAAGGAATACCGCCTGCAGGAGCTGTCGAAGTTCGGAACCTTCACCTTTATCAGGGGCAACCTGGCGGACAGGGCGCTGATCGACCGCATCTTCGCCGAGCACAAGCCTGCCATCGTGGTGAACCTGGCGGCCCAGGCGGGCGTGCGCTACTCCATCACCAACCCGGACGCCTACATCGAGTCCAACCTGATCGGCTTCTACAACATCCTGGAGGCCTGCCGCCACAACCCGGTGGAGCACCTGGTCTACGCCAGCTCCTCCTCCGTCTACGGCACGAACAAGAAGATCCCCTATTCCACCGACGACAAGGTGGACAACCCCGTCAGCCTCTACGCGGCGACGAAGAAGTCCAACGAGCTGATGGCCCATGCCTACTCGAAGCTCTACAACATGCCCTCCACCGGCCTGCGCTTCTTCACCGTCTATGGCCCCGCCGGTCGCCCGGACATGGCCTATTTCGGCTTCACCAACAAGCTGCTGAGGGGCGAAAAGATCCAGATCTTCAACTACGGCAACTGCCAGCGGGATTTCACCTATGTGGACGACATCGTCACGGGCGTGGTGAACATCATGCAGCACGCGCCGGAAAAGGCCACGGGCGAGGACGGCCTGCCCCTGCCGCCCTACATGGTCTACAACATCGGCAACAACAGCCCGGAGAACCTGCTGGACTTTGTGGACATCCTTCAGCAGGAGCTGATCCGCGCGGGCGTGCTGCCGGAGGATTACGACTTCGACGCCCACAAGGAGCTGGTGCCCATGCAGCCCGGCGACGTGCCCGTGACCTACGCAGACGTGACCGCCCTGGAGCGGGACTTCGGCTTCAAGCCCTCCACCTCCCTGCGCGAGGGCCTGCGCCGCTTTGCCCAGTGGTACAAGGAATTCTACCGCGTCTGACGCGGCGGACATACGAAACGCGCCTCCCTGGCTGATGATGGCCGGGGAGGCGCGCTTGCTGTATTCGGTTTGTGTCACCCGTTCCCGCCCCAGAGCCAGCTCTGGGGGACGTACATCACTGCGCCGTCCAGGCCCAGGAGGATGTACTGCTTGGGGCTGCCGTTCTCGTCCACGCCCACGACCCAGAAGCTGTGTCCGACCTTGCTTTCCTCGGCGCTGTATTCCTCGCGGAAGAACAGATCCGGGAAGGCGTCGGCGACCTTGTCCATGTCTGCGCCAAAGGCCAGGTACTTCGTCATCATCCAGCCGGTGCGGGCGGTGGCGCCGAAGCCGATCTGCACCTTCGTCCAGCTGCCGGAGCTGCGCAGCACCTTCACGGGGGTTCCGTTGTAGAACTTGCCCAGGGAGCGGCTGGACTTGCTGGCCTCGGCGCGCAGGTGCAGGCGGTCCGCCGGGTCGGGGTTGTTGACCACCGCCCAGCCGGACTGGTCAAGGTCGGGGGACGCGCCGGTGAGGTCGCTCAGGCGGATGGTGAACAGATCGATGTCCGCCAGGGTTCCCACGCGCATGCGCTCGTTGCCGTCCTGATCGAAGTATGTGATGCCGAAGGCGTTGGCGGAGAAATGCGTGTCCATGGACGGCCCCCAGTAAGTGCACCAGCTCAGCTGCCAGGTGCCGTCGTCGCGGCGGGCGAAGGATGCGGACATGTTCTGCTCGTCCCACTCGAACTGCGCCACGCCGTCACCGGAGTGGAAGAAGTCCAGGTACACGTCTTCCGGTAGGGGATTTGTCACGCGGACGGGATTTGCGCCGTTTTCGAAGACGTACAGGCGGCGCACGCCGTCTGCCTCCGCCAGCACGACGAGGCTGTGCTCCTCCACGCGGTTTTGCCGGATGACCGCGCCCGCAGGCAGAGGGTATGCCGCCCGGTCAAAGGCGTCCTGGGTCAGGAAGGTGTCCCCCTCCGCCCAGCAGCGGATGAGCTCGTCGAAGGGCTCGGCCTCCAGCCGGGCCAGCAGGCCTTCCGAGAGGGGCACGGGCATGCAGTCCACCACACGGGGATCATACCCGGCGGTCAGCCCCACGCGCCTGATCAGCAGCACGCCGTTGTCCACGCGGGAGTAGACCGCCTCGGCCTGCTTGCCGTCGTTG
>JBGVOA010000054.1:0-4024 GCA_045126095.1 Christensenellales bacterium
CCCTCTCCGGCCGCGGCGACAAGGACGTTGATTACGTTGTGGAGCACTACGGCTTTGGCGAGCAGTTCGAGCTGTAATACATACGATAACGGGCGTGCAGGCTGCGGCTTTGCACGCCCGCTTTATTGTCTGGTCATCAGGTATGCAGGTGATGGCCGCGTGCATGCAGACGCTGGATTCGGGGCACGCTGTAGATCCGGAAAGTCGGCTGCAGCCCCTTAGGGGGATGATGTCAGTGGCGTTCAGCGGAGGTCATTTGCGTAAGGCCTTACATGGAAAACATTTGATATGTAGGGAATGTTCGGAAACTTCGTGAATAATATATCATATGGTCGCAAAATGGTGAATTTCATACACTCGCTATTGCAGTTCTGATGATTTGCTGTTATAATAGGTACGTTCAGCTGCAAAACAGCTCATTTTTATGCTGTCGACTGGAGGTGTACAGAAACTTGTTCAAAAATGTGGACGCAGAGGTGGTGCGCAGTACGCGCTATATCGCCCTGATCGTCCTGATCGGCAGTCTGCTGCTGCAGGCGGTGTTCCTTCTCATCGGCCAGTGGGATTACACGGTGCTGCTGGGAAACCTGCTTGGTGCGGCAACGGCCATCGGCAACTTCTTCATCATGGCGCAGACGGTGTCGAAGGCTCTTTCCCAGGGGGATAAAGACAATGCGAGCAAGAAGACGCAGCTCTCCCGCTCCCTGCGGATGCTGATGATGGCGCTGGTGTGCATCATCGGCCACCTGGCCCCGTGCTTCAACCTCTTCGCCGTGGCGATTCCGCTGGTGTTCCCCTCCATCGGGGCTTACCTGAGCGGTCTGCTGATGAAGAAATGACCTTGTTATCCTTTTACATCGTGTGCAAGGAGGTGATAACTGAATGAGTGAAAGCAAGGCGCAGAAGAAAGATCTGCGCTTCCGGCTGCTGGACGCTTTGTACATTGCGATGATCGTTCTGCCGCTGCTGACGGCGATCCTGCTGCAGATCTTCACCGATCTCCCCACGCCCAGCGAAGGTGTTTCGATTACCGGCGCCCGCATCATCTTCGAGATTCCCTTTCCGGTGATGCCGCTGATCATTTCTGAAGCGCTGGTCAATTCCTGGCTGATCATCATCACCATCGTGGGCGTGGCTCTTTACCTGACCCACGGCATGACGGTCAAGGGCGGCGGCATCCGGCAGATTGCTGCAGAATGGATCGTGACCAAGGCGGAGGGCATTATCAAGGATAATATGGAGCCTGTGTTCCATGCCGGATATACCCCTTTCATCATGACGATCCTGGCGCTGTCGGCCTGTTCAAGCCTCATGTCCCTCTTCGGCCTGTTCCCGCCGACGGCTGATGTGAACATCATCGCCGGCTGGTCCATCCTGGTGTTTGTTCTGCTCACTAAGAACAAGCTCAAGGCTGGTGTGGGTTCCTACGCCAAGGGTTTCCTGGAGCCCATCCCCGTGATGCTGCCCATGAACATCCTCGGCGAGGTCGCTACCCCCATTTCGATGACCTTCCGTCACTTCGGCAACGTCGTTTCCGGCACGGTCATCGCGGCTCTGGTTGGCTGGGCGCTGGGTAATGCGTCCAACTTGCTGCTGGGTTGGCTGCCCGGTTTCCTGAGAGAAACGCCCTTCCTGCAGATCGGTATCCCTGCCATCCTCAGCGTCTACTTCGACATCTTCTCTGGCTGCATCCAGGCTTACATCTTTGCCATGCTGACCATGCTCAACATCTCCGGCGCATACCCGGGTGATGACGTGCTTGCACAGCGTGCCGCAAAGAGAAAGGCCAGGATTGCTCAGTAATCCCTGCTGAATCCCGCACAAGTGCGGACAACACATTTGACAACATTGAACGGAGGATTTTCAACATGGAAGCTATTGCTATCGCGATCATTCTGGGCTGCTGCGCGCTGGGCGCTGGCATCTGCATGGGCATTGGCGCTGTGGGCCCCGGTATCGGCGAAGGTCACGCTGTTGCCAACGCCTGTGAGGCCATCGGCCGTCAGCCTGAGGCAAAGGGCGCTGTCACCTCTACCATGATCATGGGCTGTGCCATTTCCGAGACCACCGGTATCTACTCCCTGGTTATTGCCATCATGCTGATCTTCGTTGCCCCTGGCATCATGATCAACCTGCTGAAGACCACCCTGGGTCTGTAATACGAGGTGACGGAAGTGGAATTCTCACAGTATTTGGATATCATTTCCGTTAACGTCTGGACCATCATTGCTTCTCTTGCCAATCTTGCCATCCTGTACGCGCTTCTCAAGAAGTTCCTGTACAAGCCGGTGAAGAACGTCATCGCCGCCCGTCAGGCGGAGCTGGACGAGCAGTACGCCGCCGCAGCCGCTGCCGAAAAGACGGCCAATGAAGCCCGCGACGCCTACGCCGCGAAGCTCGATGGCGCTCAGGCCGAAGCCGATGGCATCATCCATGAGGCCACTGCCACCGCGAACAAGCGCGGCGAGAAGATCGTCGCCGAGGCCCGCGAGAAGGCAGCCGGGATCGTCCGTCAGGGCGAGATCGAGGCCGAAATGGAGAAGAAGAAGGCACAGGAATCTATCCGCCGCGATATCACCGAGGTTTCTGCCGCGCTGGCTGAGCAGCTGCTGGGCCGCGAGATGACCTCGAAGGATCACGATGCGATGATCGATTCCTTCCTGCAGGGGATCGGTGATGCCCAATGACGGAAACGAGCAGATCCTACGCTGACGCGCTGTTCCCCCTCGCGGTGGAAGCGGGCAGCGTCCGCGAAACCCTCGATGCGCTGAAAATTGCGCGTGACGAGCTGTACCATACCGAGGGCGCCCTCGACCTGCTGGCGTCCCCGGCCATTCCCAAGGACGAGCGGCTGGCCGTGATCGAGAAGGTCTTCGGCGACAGGCTGCCCCAGCATGTGGTGAGCCTTGTGTGCGTGATGTGCGCCAACGGCGTCATCCGCGAGCTGGACGACACGGTGAATGCCTTCGCCGAGCTGCACGATGCAGCCATGAAGCTCTCCACCGCCCGCGTCGTCAGCGCCCTGGCCCTCAGCCCCGTCCAGCAGGCGGAATTGACCGCGCAGCTGACGAAGAAGCTGGGCCGCACCATCCGCCTGGAGTGCGAGGTGGATGCTTCCATCATGGGCGGCATGATCGTCTATGTGGACGGCAAGGTCATCGACGGCAGCCTCAGGCATAAGCTGCAACAAATCAAGGAAGTGATGAACTCATGAGCAACAGACCGGAAGATATCTCAAGCATCCTCAGGGAGCAGATCCGCAACTATAAGAGCAAGATTGAGATGGCTGAGACCGGCACCGTCATCACCGTTGGCGACGGCATTGCCCGCGTGTACGGCCTGCGCTCCTGCATGGCGAATGAGCTGCTCCGCTTTGAGGACGGCAGCTACGGCATGGCCCAGAACCTGGAGGAGGACACCGTGTCCGTCGCCGTTCTGAGCGATAAGGACGAGATCCGCGAGGGCTCCACCGTGTACCGCACGGGCAAGCCTCTGGCAGTGCCGGTGGGCGAGAGCCTGCTGGGCCGCGTGGTGAACGCCCTGGGCGAGCCCATCGACGGCAAGGGCCCGGCGAATTGCGCCCAGACTCGCCCCATTGAGTCAGAGGCCCCTGGCATCATTGAGCGCAAGAGCGTCTCCGTGCCCCTGCAGACGGGCATCAAGGCCATCGACGCCATGATCCCCATCGGCCGCGGCCAGCGCGAGCTGATCATCGGTGACCGCCAGACCGGTAAGACCGCCAACGCGGTGGACACCATCATCAACCAGAAGGGCACCGGCGTTATCTGCATCTATGTCGCCATCGGCCAGAAGCGCACCTCCGTGGTGCAGCTGGTGGGCGAGCTGGAGCGCGCAGGCGCTATGCCCTACACCATCGTGGTTTCCGCCTCCGCTGCGGAATCCGCGCCCCTGCAGTACATCGCGCCCTACGCGGGCTGCGCCATGGCGGAGTACTTCCGCGAGCAGGGCAAGGACGTGCTGATCGTCTATGATGACCTGTCCAAGCACGCCGTGGCCTACCGCG
>JBGVOA010000055.1:0-2010 GCA_045126095.1 Christensenellales bacterium
GACCAGGACGGCGCGCACATCCGCGCGATCCTGCTGACCTTCTTCTTCCGCTACATGAAGGAGCTGGTCATGAACGGCCATGTCTACATCGGCATGCCGCCGCTGTACAAGGTGCAGAAGGGCTCCAAGGTCATGTATGCCTACGATGACAAGGAGCTTCAAAAATGCATCAAAGCCGCCGGCAAGGGCTACACCCTCCAGCGCTACAAGGGCCTTGGCGAAATGAACCCGGAGCAGCTCTGGGAAACCACCATGGACCCCGAGCAGCGCAAGCTGATGCAGGTGACCATCGAGGACGCAGCCCTGGCTGACCGCCGCATCACCATCCTCATGGGCGACAAGGTGGAGCCGCGCCGCGACTATATCACCGAGCACGCAGACTTCAACAAGCCCGATAATTTCGAGGCGCCGACGCAGGAAGGGGGCAAGTAAGCGATGGCGAAGAAAAAGACGAGCGACAACCGCCCCATCCCCAAGGACGATCCCTCGCGCATCCTGCAAACCTCCGTTGAGGACGTGATGCATCAGTCGATGATCCCCTACGCGGAGCACGTCATCCTCGAGCGCGCCCTGCCCCGCGTGGAGGACGGCCTCAAGCCCGTGCAGCGCCGCATCCTCTACACCATGCTGGAACTGGGCACCACCCCCGACAAGCCCCACCGCAAGTGTGCCCGTATCGTGGGCGACTGCCTGGGTAAGTACCACCCCCACGGCGACTCCTCCGTCTACGATGCGATGGTCCGCATGGCACAGGACTTCTCCATGCGTGCCACCATGGTGGACGGCCACGGTAACTTCGGCTCCATCGACGGCGACAGCGCCGCCGCCATGCGTTACACCGAAGCCCGCATGACCCCGCTGGCCATGCTGATGCTCCGGGACATCGAGAAGGACACCGTGCCCTTCCGCCTGAACTTCGACGACACCCTCAAGGAGCCGGACATGCTCCCCGCCCGCTTCCCGAACCTGCTGGTCAACGGCGCAACGGGCATCGCGGTCGGCCTGGCGACGAATATCCCGCCCCACAACCTGGGCGAAAGCATCCGCGCGGTCATCGCGCAGATCGAGAATCCGAAGATCACCCTGGATGAGCTGATGCAGATCCTCCCCGGCCCGGACTTCCCCACCGGCGGCGTGCTGGTGAATAACGAGGAGATCCGCAAGGGCTACGAGACCGGCCGCAGCAAGCTGTCCGTCCGCGCCCGCGTGGACGTGGAGGACGGCGCTGCCGGGCGCAAGCTGCTGGTCATCAGCGAAATCCCCTACACGGTCAACAAGGCCGCGATGCTGGAGAAGATCCTGAAGCTCAGCGAAGAGAAGAAGGCCCAGCTCGGCTGCATCTACGACATCCGCGACGAATCCGACCGCAACGGCATGCGCGCGGTGATCGAGCTGAAAAAGGACGCCGACCCGCAGAAGGTGCTGGCACTGCTCTACAAGTACAGCGACCTGCAGGTCACCTTCGGCGTCAACATGGTCGCCATCGCCGAGGGCAAGCCGGTGCAAATGGGCCTGAAAACCATGATCGGCCACTTCATCCGCCACCAGAAGGACGTGGTCACCCGTCGCACGGAGTACGAGCTGAAGCACGCCCGCGCCCGCGCCCATATCCTGCAGGGCCTGATGATCGCGGTGGACAACCTGGACGAGGTCATCGCGCTGATCCGCGGCTCCAAGAACCCCAAGGAAGCCAAGGAGAAGCTGATGTTCCGCTTCGACCTGAGCGAAATCCAGGCCCAGGCCATCCTGGACATGCGCCTGCAGCGCCTGACCAACCTGGAGCTGCTCGCCCTGCGCAAGGAGTACGAGGACATCCTGAAGCTGATCGACAAGCTGGAGGGCATCCTGGGCAGCGAGCGCAAGCTGATGACCGTCATCCGCAAGGAGCTGCAGGAGATTGCCGACGAATATGCCGACGAGCGCCGCACCACCATCGAGAAGGCGGCTGAGGCCCCGGCAGAGGTCTTCAAGGAGGTGCTCGCCCCGGAGGAAGCCATCGTCGCCTACACC
>JBGVOA010000056.1:0-7052 GCA_045126095.1 Christensenellales bacterium
GGCTTTGCCCGCCTGCGCCAGGCCCGCGTGGCCGTGTTCGGCGTGGGCGGCGTGGGCGGCTACGTCTGCGAGGCGCTGGTGCGCTCCGGTCTGCGGCGGCTGGACATCTTCGATATGGACGACGTGAGCGAAACGAACCTCAACCGCCAGGTGATCGCCCTGCATTCCACCCTGGGGCAGGACAAATGCGAGACCATGGCCGCCCGTCTGCGAGACATCGACCCGGAAGCGGAGATCGTCTGCCGGCGCATGTTCTACCTGCCCGAAAACGCCGACTCCGTCGACCTGACGCAGTACGATTATGTGGTGGACGCGGTGGACACCGTTGCGGCGAAGATCGAGCTGGCCCTGCGCTGCACGAGCCTCAATGTGCCCCTCATTGCAGCCATGGGCGCAGGCAACAAGCTTGATCCGTCCAGGCTTCAAATCGCCGACATCAGCAAGACCAGCGTGTGCCCCCTGGCCCGGGCGATGCGCACCGCGCTGCGCAAGCGGGGCGTGACGCACCTTACCGTGGCATACTCCACCGAGGAGCCCGTGCGTCCCGCTGCGCCCATCGACCCGGACTCCGGCCGCCGCAAGGACGTGCCCGGCAGCATGGTCTTCGTGCCCGCCGCCATGGGGCTGCTCATTGCCAGCCATGTGGTGCGGCAGCTGGCCCTGGACTGTCCGGAAAAATAAAAAAGCGCCCCGCGGAGGGACGCGTTGATTCAGCTCATTCGCTCTTCCGGTTTGCAGCCATGCGATCCAGCACATCCTGCAGCGTCATGGACGTGAGGTAATCGCGGATGCGCCTGTCCAGCTCCTCCCAGATGAAGAGCGTTTCGCAGCCATTGCAGCGCTCGCAGACATTGGGCGCCTGATCCAGGCAGGCCACGGGATGGAGCGAGCCCTCCATCTTCTCCAGGATCTCGCAGACCGTGTAGTCCTTTGGCTCACCCACCAGGCGGTAGCCGCCCTGATGGCCGCGCGCGCCGTGCAGGATGCCCGCCTGCCCCAGCACCAGCGCGATCTGCTCCAGATACTTCTTGGAGATGTTCTGCCGTGCAGCCACGTCCTTGAGCGCTACAGCGCCGCGCTCCTGGTGCTGCGCCATATCCAGCATCATGCGCAGCGCATATCTTCCCTTGGTAGAGATCTTCATGGGCTGTGCCCTCCAGTGTCAGAATGTTTGTAATGCAAGTATACCACAAGGTTGATAGCGTTTTCAACCCGTATTTTCCGCTTTTTCGGCAGGAATCCTGCTTTTTTTCTGCATTCCCGCCTGGTTGCGGTGTGCATAGTCCATTTCAGCAACGGAGGTGCCCCTATGGCCCGCAGCCTGACCCCATGCGAGCGCATTGAGCGCAGCATCCTGACCGATCACCGCAAGAAGCTCTGGAAGCCCTTTATCGCCGCCGTGAAGCAGTACGAGCTCGTCCGCGAGGGCGACAGGATCGCCGTGTGCATCTCCGGCGGCAAGGACTCGGTGCTTTTGGCCAAGCTCTTCCAGCTCCTGCACCGGCACAGTGCGGTGCCCTTCGACCTGGAGTTCATCGTTATGGACCCGGGCTACAACCCCGCCAACCGGCAGAAGATCATCGACAACTGCCAGCTGCTGGAGATCCCCATCCGCATTTTCGATTCGGACATCTTTGACGTGACCACCCAGGTGGCGAAAAACGCCTGCTACCTGTGCGCCCGCATGCGCCGCGGCTTCCTCTACGACCGGGCGCAGGAGCTGGGCTGCAACAAGATTGCCCTGGGCCACCACTTCAACGACGTGGTGGAGACCACCGTCCTGGGCATGTTCTACGGCGGACAGCTGCAGGCCATGCTGCCCAAGCTGCACGCGCAGAATTTCCCTGGCATGGAGCTGATCCGCCCCATGTACATGATCCACGAGGAGGACATCCTGGCCTGGTGCGCTGCCAACGAGCTGACCTTCATCCAATGCGCCTGCCGATTTGTGGAGCAGCGCGACCATTCAGGCGATGGCGTGGGTGATTCCAAGCGCCAGGAGGTGAAGGTGCTGCTGCGCAAGCTCCGCCAAACCAATCCGGATGTGGAAAAGAGCATCTTCAACGCCATCCACTGCGTCACCCTGGATACCTTCCCCGCCTGGAAGGTGCACGGGCGCACCTTCAGCTACCTGGAGGACTACGACCGCTGGCCGGACACCTTTGCCGGTCTGATGGAGCAGAGCGCCCCGGGCGGAAAGGACGACTGAACCCTTTGAGGCCGCTGCCATGTGCAGCGGTCTTTTTGCATGCGTTGGCGCACGGAAAAGGCTCCCCTGCAGACGCAGAGGAGCCAGGGAACGGGTCAGGCGGATTGCTGCTCCAGCCTCCGCATCGTCTTGCGGAAGACGAAGAAGAACAGCAGCGCCGTGCAGGTGACGGCGATGATGTCCGCCACGGGCTCGGCCAGGAAAACGGCGAAAACCTTGTCGCCAAAGAAATTCGGCAGGATGTATACCAGCGGAATCAGCAGGATCAGCTTGCGCAGGCAGGCCAGGAACAGGCTGCACTTGGCGTTGCCCAGGGCCACAAAGGTCTGCTGACAGGCGATCTGCACGCCGAAGATGACCGTGCCGGCCATGTAGGTGCGCACCAGCGGGATGGCGTAGGCGATCAGCGCGTCATCCGGCGTGAAGATACCCAGGAAAAGGCGGGGGAAGGCGATAACCGCCACGCCCAGGGTGACGGAGAAGGCAAGGCAGCATTTCAGCAGCAGCTGGAAGCCCTGGCGCACGCGGCTGGCGTTGCCTGCGCCGTAGTTGTAGCTGATGATGGGCTGGGCGCCCTGCGACAGGCCCTGCAGGGGCAGCATGGCCATCTGCATGATGGAGGTGCACAGGGTCATGGCACTCACGGCGATGGTATCGCCATAGGCGCGCAGGGAGGTGTTGAAGCACACGGCGATGAGGCTCTCCGTGCTCTGCATGATGAAGGGGGACAGGCCCAGCGCCACGCAGGGGCCCAGCAGCTTTCCGTTCAGGCGGACGCGGGGAAGCGTCAGGCGGAGGGTGGTCTTCTTTCCCGTGAGGAAGCGCAGGACGAATGCGGCGCTCACGGCCTGGGAAATGACCGTCGCCAGCGCTGCGCCCTGCACATCCATGCCGAAGCCGAAGATGAAGATAGGATCGAGGATGGTGTTGAGCACCGCGCCGATGAGCACCGTCAGCATGCTGATGCGGGAGAAGCCCTGGGCGGTGATGTAGGCGTTGAGACCCAGCGCCAGCTGCACGAACACCGTGCCCAGGCTGTAAACGGACATGTAGCGGCAGGCGTAGCCGATCACGTCCTCCGTGGCGCCGAAGGCGACGAGCAGCGGCCGGTGGAAGATGGCCATCGCGGCAGTCAGCACGGCGGAAATGCACAGCAGCAGCGCCGCGCAGCTGCCCAGGATGCCTTCCGCCTTATCGCGGTCGCCCTTGCCCAGGGCGATGGAGGCCAGCGGCGCGCCGCCCATGGCCGCCAGGGACGCGAAGGCGGAGATGATCATGATCAGCGGCATGCACACGCCCACGCCGGTCAGCGCCTGGGTGCCGATGCCTTCGATATGGCCGATGTAGATGCGGTCCACCAGGTTATAGAGCATGTTGACCAGCTGTGCGGTGATGGTGGGCAGGGCAAGCTTGAAAAGGAGCCTGCTAATGGGCTCACGGCCCAGGTCGGGGCGATTCTGCATGATGGGATTCCTCCTGATTCTGGGGGCGTTGTCGTGCCACCTCGAACGCCCGGAAAACTTATCATAGCACGAAAAAGGGGACGGCGCAAGTGGCTGCGCAGTCCCCGGGGATACGGATATGGAGATTATTTCACCTGAACGACCCAGCCCTCGGGCGCTTCGATCTCGCCCATCTGGATGCCGCGCAGGGTCTTGTAGAGCTTGGTGAGCACGGGGCCCATCTCCTCCTTGCCGGAGGGGAAGACGATCTCGCGGCCGTGGTCATTGATGGAGCCCACGGGGCTGATGACCGCTGCGGTGCCGCACAGACCGCACTCGGCGAAGGTTTCCACCTCGGTGAAGGGCACCTCGCGGTGCTCCACCTGCATGCCCAGGTACTTTTCCGCCACGACCATGATGCTGCGGCGGGTGATGGAGGGCAGGATGGAATCGCTCTTGGGGGTGACGAGCTTGTTGTCCTTGGTGATGAAGATGAAGTTGGCGCCGCCGGTCTCCTCCACCTTGGTGCGGGTGGCCGCATCCAGGTACATGTTTTCCGCGAAGCCTGCGCGGTGCGCCTCCATGATGGGGTGCAGGGACATGGCGTAGTTCAGGCCCGCCTTGATGCTGCCGGTGCCGTGGGGGGCCGCGCGGTCAAAGTCGGAGACGGTCAGGTTGATGGGCTTCACGCCGCCCTTGAAGTAGGGGCCCACGGGGGTGACGAAGATGCGGAACTCGAACTCCGTGGCGGGCTTGACGCCGATGACCGGGTTGGTGCCGATCATGAAGGGGCGCAGGTACAGGCTCGCACCGGTGCCGTAGGGGGGCACATAATCGGCGTTGGCGGCCACGACAGCCTTGACGGCCTCGACGAACTTGTCCACCGGGAAGGCGGGCATCTCCAGGCGGGCGCAGGTATCCGCCATGCGCTGGGCGTTGAGGTCGGGGCGGAAGGTGACGATCCGGCCGTCCTTGGTGTAGTAGGCCTTCAGGCCCTCAAAGCAGGCCTGGCAGTACTGGAACACGCAGGCGCACTCGTTCAGGGTGATATTCGCCTCGGTCTCGATGCCGCCCTCGTCCCACTGGCCGTCCTTGTAGCGGCATACATAACGATATTCGGTCTGGATATAGCCGAAGCCAAGGTTGGCCCAATCAATCTGCTTTGCCATAAATAAGCATCTCCCTCGAAAAAATTCCGGAAATACGGGTTCATTTTATTATAGGACGATTCGTCTGACTTTGCAAGGCCGATCCTGTTTTTGTCGTGTTTTTCGCCGTGCCTCTTGCGTTCGGACAGATGGGTAAGTATAATGAAGATACAAGCAGCAGGAGGAGATGTGCATATGAGAATCGGTGTGGATTACTATCCCGAGCATTGGGACAGGAGTCTCTGGGCGGCGGACGCAGATCTGATGGCGGAAACCGGCGTGCAGGTGGTGCGCCTGGCGGAGTTTGCCTGGTGCCGCCTGGAGCCCCGCGAGGGCGAGTTTGACTTCGCCTGGCTGGACGAGGCAGTGGACCTCTTTGCGGCGCGGGGCATTGATGTGGTGCTGTGCACGCCCACCAGCTGTCCGCCGCTGTGGCTGTACGAGAAATACCCGGATGCGGCGATGGTGGAGAAGGACGGCACGCCCACCCGCCTGGGCATCCGCGGCCACCGCTGCGTCAACCACCCCGATATGCTGCACCACTCGGAGCGCATCATCCGCGAGATGGCGGCCCATTACGCGGGCAACCCGGCGGTGATCGCCTGGCAGATCGACAACGAGCTGGAGGCCTACTTCTGCTTCTGCGAGCGCTGCAATGAGAAGTTCCGCGACTGGCTCCGGGCAAAGTACGGTACCGTTGAAGCGCTCAACAAGGCCTACGGCAATGCGGTGTGGAGCGGCGAGTACTCCTCCTGGGAGCAGGTGCAGCCGCCCTATGGCCATTACCCCCACGCATGGCTCAATCCGGCCTTCATGCTGGACTACTGCCGCTTTGCTTCCGAGAATGTCATTGCATTCAGCTCCTGGCAGGCGCGGCTCCTGCGCGAGTACAGGCCTGATCTGCCGGTGACCACCAACGTCTGGTTCTGCGAGCACATGCCGGATTTCTACCGGGAGTTTGCAGACCTGGACTTCATCTCCTACGACAACTATCCGGCCACCCGTCTGCCGGACAATCCGGAGGAGTGCTATTCCCATGCCTTCCACCTGGATCTGATGCGCGGCGTGAAGCGCGGGCCCTTCTGGGTGATGGAGCAGCTCAGCGGCGGGCTGGGCTCCTGGGCGCCCATGGCTCACACGCCCCAGCCGGGGATGCTCTCCGGCTATGCCCTGCAGGCCTTTGCTCACGGGGCGGACACGGTGGTGTTCTTCCGCTGGCGCACGGCCAACACCGGCGCGGAGATGCACTGGCATGGCCTGATTGACCACTCAAACGTGCCGGGCCGCCGCTTCCGGGAATTTGCGGAGGTCTGCAAAACGGCGCGGACGCTGGCGGATGTGCAGGGGGCGGAGAACCCTGCGGATGTGGCCATCCTCTTCTCCTTCGAGAATGAATACGCCTTCAAGCTGCAGCCCCAGACCCATGGCTACTACTACCTGGAGCAGCTGCAGCGCCTGCACGGGGCCTTCACCCGACTGGGCCTGAATGTGGACATCATCGGTCAGCATGAGGAGCTGTCCGGCTACCGCATCGTGTGCGCGCCGGAAATGTATGTGCGGGACGCAGGCGCAGTGCAGCGCCTGCACGACTTTGCGGCCCAGGGCGGCACGGTCATCCTCACCACCCGCAGCGGCGTGAAGGACGAAAACAACAACGCCATCATGGCCCCGCTGCCCACGGTCTTCCGGGACATGGTGGGCGCGGTGGCGACGGAGTACGACCCCATCGGCTACGACAGCGTGGCCATGCGCCTGGCGGACGGCACGTCCGTGACCGGCAGGCAGTGGTGCGATGTGCTTGAGACCGAAGGCGCGGAGGTCGTCGCCCGCTATGACGGCGGCTTCTACCGCGGCAGCCCGGCGGTCACCCGCAATGCCTTCGGCCAGGGCAGCGTGTACTACATCGGCACGGTGGGCGAGCAGGCGCTGTACAACGTCATTGCCCGCCAGGCGGTGGAGGCGGCGGACCTGCCCTTCATTCCCGACCTGCCCGCCGGGGTGGAGGTGACCACCCGCACCGGCAAGGGCCGGACGACCCGCTTCATCTTCAACAACACTTCCGGGGAGCAGCGCATCCGCCTGGACGGCGCGGAGATGACCCTCGCGCCCTTCGAGATGCGCATCCAGCAGGCCTGACGCGCCTGTCGAACGCCCAAATGCAAGCCGCTCCGTCCTGGTTTGGGACGGAGCGGCATTTTGCGTACCGGAAAACGAAAAAGCTGCCCGTGGGTGCGGGCAGCATGGGGGATCAGA
>JBGVOA010000057.1:0-3226 GCA_045126095.1 Christensenellales bacterium
GGGTCTTGCTTTTCGCCGATCAGGACACGCCGCCCCGGCAGGATTCCGGCCTCCCTTTGGCGAATGCTGTGGGCAAAACACCGCATCTGCTGCAAGGAGGTCGCCATGCCCACCATCGCCCCGAATCTGCTCCACAGCCTGTTCCGCCAGGTGTATTTCGTCAACGGAACGGCCTATGCCGGAAAATCGACCCTCGTGCGCACGCTGGCGGAGAAGCACCACGGCGTGATGTGCGGGGAAAACTATCACGACGAGCTGACCCACCTGACCGATGCGGAGCACCAGCCCAACCTGCGTTACTTCGACACCATGAGCGGCTGGGAGGAGTTCCTCTCCCGCACGCCGGAGGAGTACTGCGCCTGGATCGAGGGCGTGAACCGCGAGGCGGCCGAGCTGGAGCTGCTGCTGCTCATCCGCCTGGCCCAGCTGGGACGGCCCGTCTTTGTGGACACCAACATCCCGCTGGACATGCTGCATGAGATCGGCGCGAATGTGCTGATCATGCTCAGCCCGCAGAGCATGTCCGTCGAGCGCTTCTTTGACCGCAGCGACCCGGAAAAGCAGTTCCTCCTGCGGCAGCTGGAGGCGTTCCCGGACCCGGAGGCCGCCAAGGCCAACTTCCGCGCCTGTCTGGCCGCCCTCAACAGCCCGGAATGCTACGCAGCCTTTGAAAGCAGCGGCTTCCCTGTGTATGTCCGCCGTGAGGACAGCACCCCGGAGGAGGCTGTTGCCTTTGCAGAGCGGGTCTTCGGGCTGGATGGGGAGGCGTCGTCCCAGGGCGAACTGCCGGAGGGTTGACTGGCGGCGTCTGTGCACGAAACCGTCGCGTCCCCTTGCTATTTCTGCTTCAATATGATATGATACAACCAATCGCGGGACGCAGGCCGTCCCCCTGTGAGGAGGAAACACGAATGCAATACCGTCCCTTTGGCCGCACGGGCGTGAATATTTCGACCCTGGGCTTTGGCTGCATGCGTCTGCCGGAGATCCAGAAGGAGGATGGCTCCTGGGAGGTCGATCAGGAGAAGACTGACGCGATGCTCATGCGCGCCTACGAGCTGGGCGTGAACTACTTCGATACGGCGTTCTACTACTGCCACAGCAATTCCGAGATCGCCATCGGCAAGGCGCTCAAGCCCATCCGCGATAAGGTGTGCATCTCCACCAAGTGCCCGCTGGAGCTGGTGAAGGAGCCCGGCGACTTCCGCAAGACGCTCATGGAGAGCCTGCGCAAGCTGGATACGCCCTATGTGGACTTCTACCACTTCTGGGGCATCAACCAGAAGACCTTCGACGAGAAGATCGTGCCCATGGGCCTGATTGCCGAGGCGCAGAAGCTGAAGGAGGAGGGCCTCATCCGCCACATCAGCTTCTCCTTCCACGACAGCCCCGAAGCGCTGAAGCACATCATTGATTTCGGCTGCATCCAGGGCGAAGCCCAGGCTGCAGCTACGCGCGGCGATTCCGAGGAATCGCTCGCGCTAGTCGGGCAGGTGCCCGACCTCCATGGCGGCGAAGGCCTCGAGTCCGTCCTGCTGCAGTACAACCTGCTGGACCGCGCCAACGAGGAGATGATCCAGTACGCGGCCAAGAAGGGCTTGGGCGTGGTGGTCATGGGCCCGGTGGGCGGCGGTCGTCTGGCGGCTCCCACGGAGCTGGCGGCCAAGCTGGGCACCGAGGCGGTCAACACCTACGAGCTGGCGTTCAAGTTCGTGCTGGGCAACCCCGGCGTGTGCTGCGCGCTTTCCGGCATGCAGACCATCGACATGGTGGAGCAGAACGCGAAGGTCGCGTCCCTCGAGAATCCCATGAGCGAGGAGGAGTGGCGCCGTGTGGGCGAGAGCCTGGAGAACCTGAAGAAGTTCTCCGAGCTGTACTGCACCGGCTGCGGCTACTGCCAGCCCTGCCCCAAGGGCATCAACATCCCGCGCATCTTCCAGGCCTACACCTACCTGAATGTCTATGGCCTGAAGGATCTGGCGAAGAACAACTGGAACGGCTACCTGAACGACCAGAAGAACCCCGGCGTGCACCCCGATGCATGCGTGAACTGCGGCTACTGCGAGCGCAAGTGCCCCCAGCACCTGCAGGTTCGCGAACTGCTGAAGAAGGTTTCCGGTGTGCTGACCGAGCTGTGATGCAAGAGCGCCCTCTCCCGGATTTGTCCGGCGAGAGGGCGCTTTTATCATTGAGGAATGTCCGCTGTCACCTGGCGGATCACCTCGTTCATTTCTGCCCAGCGGCGCTCCATGTCGGCCAGAAGGGCCAGCTGCGCGCGGCAGCGGTCGAGGTTGTGGTTTTCGCGGTGGATGGCAAAATACACATCGCCGTTCAGGTGGTCGGTCATGAAGCGGACGGCGCATTCCAGCGTCATCAGCCTGGCGCCCCAGGGGAGGGTTTCGATCTCCGTGGGGGTCAGGCTTTGTCCGCAGGCGGACAGGAACCCGGCAGCGAAGGCGCGGTAGGCCTCCATGGACAGGCGCACGCGGTCGACGTCCACTTCATCCTCGGCGGCAGTGTTTGCTCCGCTGCGGATCGCGTCGCCAAAGTCGTGGGCGGCCAGACCGGGCATCACCGTGTCCAGATCCATCACGCACAGGGGCTGACGGGTTGTTTCATCCAGCATGACGTTGTTGAGCTTGGTATCGTTGTGGGTGACCCGCAGGGGGAGCTTCCCCGTGCGGCACAGCCCGGCGAGAAGGTCCGCGTCAGCTTCGCGGGAGAGCAGCGCATCCACCTCGGCCTGCACGGTATGGAGGCGGCCCGCCCGGTTCTGGGCGATGGCCTCGCGCAGCTGGCGGAAGCGGTCGGGGGTGTCGTGAAAATGGGGGATGGTCTCGGTGAGCGTATCCGCCGGGAAGTCCGCCAGCATCCGCTGGAACTGCCCGAAGGCCGCACCGGCCTGGCGCAGATCCTCCGGGGAATCCGGCGCATCCAGGCACACGCCGCCGGGGATGAAGTCCATCGGGCGGAAGAAGCGCCCGTCCGCCGTGCGGTGGAAGGCTGCGCCCTCCCGGGTAGCGTGGAAGGAAAGGGAATGCCGGGGGTCGGGGTCGCGCCGACGCAGATGCGCGCACACGGCTGCCACATTTGCCATCAGGCCCGGCACATCCCGGAAGACATGGCTGTTGACCTCCTGCAGCACATAGCGCTGCCCGCAGTCGGTCGTTACCAGGAAGGTGCGGTTGATATGGCCGGAGCCGAAGGGCGTGCAGCCGGTCACGGC
>JBGVOA010000058.1:0-10603 GCA_045126095.1 Christensenellales bacterium
AAACGTCGATCATGAACAGCAGATTCAAAATCTGCCGGTGCTTGGCCACGCTGGAGGTGGTGCTGTCAGCAGGAGGCGTCTCCTTCAGATCATCCTCCGGGGACGTGACATCAAACAGCTGCGACCAATTCGCTTTGGTGCTGCCTTCATTGCTCCAAAGGCTGTCATTCTGTGTAGGCATAAGCGACCTCCTCATTTCACCTGTATTTCGTTACTGCCAATGCGGATGGTCATGCCCTCAAATAGGGGCATTCTTCCCTTGGCCGGACATTCCATCTGCTGGCCCTGATAATTCACCTTCAGCGTCTCACTCAACCCATTATACAGGCCGATGATACCTGGCTTGTTTGTCTCAATCACCTTGGCGATGGGCGTTGCAAAATCCCTGCTGTATCCATCGGCATGGCAGGCGTAGAGGATCTTTCCCGGCATAGCCAGCACCCGCTGTCCGCCAGGACACATCAACAACCGCGCCGCCGGGGGCAGTTTCCGCTGCTGAGGCATGAAAAAAAACTGCTCCTTGCCGTCCACCAGCACCAGGGAATCCCGCACCTGCAAAAGCACCCTGCGCCACTGCGTAGAGGTCAGCCGCGCACCCTTGTCCTTCACGCCCTGGGTAAACACGGTGTGGAAGGCGTCCAGCAGCACTTCCGGGAAGACGCCCATCAGCTTCATCACATCCGGATGGAACCTGGGATGCGGCCTGTTCACCGGGTTCACCCTGCTCAGGCAATAATGAGGTTCCTTTCCGAAGATGCGCAGGTTCGCCTCGTTCTGATTCATCCGCTCATTGCTGCGCAGCGCCACGCTTTCAACGCCCAGCATGGGGTGATCGTGATAAAACAACCTGAACAGGATCACCGCCAGGGAGTATTCGTCCGACTGCCTGTCCGGCAGACTTGCGCCGCACACCACCTCCGGCGCCATGTAGTGCATGATGCCAAGGATGCCCATGTTGGTGCTGTCCGGCGAAACATTGTCGCAGTCGCAGATCATCACATCGCCGGTAGTCATGTTCACCGCCAGACCGCCCTCATTCAGATCCTGGTAGCTCAGGCCCTTGCTATGCAGTATCTCGAAGGCACGCACAATGTTCAGCGCCGCCGTCACAAGCGCAAACCAGCTGCCCCAGCGCAGGGGAATCTCCTGACCGCCGGCACTCTTTTTACGCCCCAGCAGTACATTGGTCATGTTCTCATAGCCGGAGGGAAACAGCTGCATCAGATAGCCGAAGGAGCCTTTCTGCCAGGGCACCAGCTTCGCGGGCCAGATGAACTGTGTGGCCGTATCCCCTGCGGAAAGCTTCGGGACGCCCTGCTCCACATTGCGCTTGATGTTACGATAAAACGCCTCCGCGTTGATCTTCTTCAGGAAGCTCTCGTTGTGATACCACTTCAGCGCCATTTCACCGCCCGGGCCAGCCACCCGGTGCACTTCGCCCTGGCCGCCACGCCCTAAAAAAGCCTTTACCACATAGCTTTCTCCCTTGGCCGTGGTGATGGTGTCCCCGGGGGACAGCGCCGGTTTCATGGATATATTCACATTTCTCTCCTCCGTCCTCTTAAGTGATGTACCCACCCAGGAAATGCCCGTTCACATACCAGGTGATGTATTTCCCTGTTCCATGGATCGCCCGCCCCATGATGTCGTTTGCTTCTTCCTGCGACGGCTGCATGCCCACGCACAGAACGGCCACTCGCTTCTTTCCCTCGTTGATCTGATCCCGCAGCCTGGCCACGGCATCCTCTGTGCCGCTGACGCACATCCCACGGATGTAAAAGGGATTGTGCCGCAGCGAGCGGCATTCCGGCAGGTAACGCATCTCCATCTCACGCTGTCCCACCATCATCTGATCCGGAATGTTGAAATACTGGTAACGGGCAAAGGGAATATTCCGGTTGATGCTGGTACGAAGCATCCAGGTACAGTCCACATGATAAAACTGGCCGTCAATGCGAACGATGTTCCAGGCATGGCGTTCCCGGCTCTTCAAAACAGAGCCGATCACCACCAGGCTGGGAATGTCCACCTGATCGCACAGAAGCTTAAACGCGCAGGCGATCCCCTGGCACACAGCCTTGCCCTTCACCAACGCTCCATAGGCGGACCAGGCGTCGGAGTTCTGCGTCGTCCATTTCGGGTCTTTCTGCACTTGTTTCCAGGATTCGTGATCGTAGCTCACATGATCCGCGATGTAATTAAATAGGAGCTTTTCCCTTTTCAGCGGTGACAGATGCTTCCATCCATCGGGAAAGCAACTCTGCAGCACATGGTCCGCTGCCTGGCGCAGCTTTTGCTCCCGCATTTCAAACGTTTCGCTGCTCTGGCGGTAATATAGGGCCACCTTCACCTTGCCGCCAGGTTGAATCGAGTAAGCATACTGGCCGACGTTCAGGTCAAACAGTTCCGGATGATCGCCATACATATACAGAATTGCATTGGGAATCGTCAGCTCCTTGCACCGAAGAATGTCGCCTGGTGTGGTAAAGCTGGACAGACGGGCCCGTGCAGCAGCCAATGCGTCGGTGTAAAACTTTCGCATCACATTTTCCGGCATCTGATCATAAAAAAATTGGTATTTCCCCGTAATCATTCTGCACCCCGGACAAGTATGAATTTTCCCCGAATCAACAAATAATATTATATCATTGCACCCCATGCACAAAATGCAAATAATTCTCGATTTTTTGCCACTTTTTCTCGACTCTTGACACCCACATTATTCCCTTTTAATATTTATAAGGATGGGATACATAGCACACGTTCCTCTCCCCGATGACATTCAAGCGCAGCAGAAAGGAGTCAGGCCACAATGCCCAAAGAGGAAACTACGCTCGGACGTCAGTCCACGGTCGAGATCAATATGCAGCTTTCGCTGAAAAATATATATCGCCTTTTATCTATGCAGGATTATCCCTTGCCCACCCCCAGCGTATTCCCCCCCAACACCTGGCGCGGCGTCACTGTCGTGAGCTTTTGGCGCGACATGTTTCATGCTGCGTTCCCACCAGAAATCCCTCTGGACATTTTTGATACCGACGACAAACGCAGCCGTGCACTCTCCATTCTGCTCAACAGCGCCGGTGGAACAGGCTTCCGCAAAAAGCTATTCACTGCCCTCTCCGCCAACCTTACGCCTGAGCTGCTGCTCCAGCTCACCATTGTGTGGATGTCCTTCCTTACCAACGAGCAGTACGCCTCCTCTGCACTGACCCAGCGCCTGGAAAGCCTGATCAGGCTATTGGAAGCGGGCATCAGCGCCGAGATCGCCTGCGCCGCCCATCTGAACGCCCTGATGGAGGATATGCAGCGCAGCGACCGGCAGAGCATTCCTCCCCTGTTCCAGCATGCCTTGGTGTTGGCCTGGCTCACCATCCATGCGCTCTACATCGCCCGCCGGGAAGATCCTGCACTCATTGCCCTGCGCATCAACGGCGCCGCCTCCCCCGCAGTGCTGTATGACCGCTATATCATTCAGTCCCGCAGCGGCAAGCTGGTGGACATCACCAACCGCAACTGCGTTTTGTGCATCTCCCCTGTGCAGGCAGAGAACTACGTTGGCCATTCCGCGCTGCTGGCCGAGGCCGCCGAGCGTCTGGGGAAATACGGCAAGCTGCTCATCAGCGGCATTGGCGGCAGCGGCAAGAGCGAGTTTGCCCGGCAGCTTTTGCAGCGCTTCACCACCGCCGGCTGCTATGATCGCGCCGCCTATGTGCAGTATTACGGTTCCCTGGCCGAAAGCTTCAGGAATGCCTTTCCCGACCTCTCCGCCACCAGCGACGGCGCTGTGATTGAGGAATGCCGCCGCATGCTGGAAAGCCAGGACAGCGCCCGCACCCTTCTGATGATCGACAACATGAATCAGACCACCTCCGAGGATGCCGCCCTGGCACAGCTGTGCGCTTATGGCTGCCATGTGGTGATCACCTCCCGCCTGGTGGCGCTGGATGGCTTCGATGTGCTTCCCGTGCCGTCCCTTTCCCCCGAGGACAGCCAGCGCCTGTTCCGCATCCATTTGCAGCACGCGCAGGAAAAACAGGATCTGGATCTGGCGCAGCTGTGCGCCTCCGTGCAGGGGCATCCCCTGTCGCTGGTGTTGTTCGCCGGTCTGTGCCGCTCCAAATACTGGTCGGTGGCCAAGCTGAACGAAAAGCTGCAGGCCAATGGCTTCGATGGTCTCTCCTTCGTACGCAACGGCGTGCGCGCCACCATTTCCGAGTCCTTCTCTGCCGTGTTTAATTGCGCCGCTCTGGAAAACTGGGAGCGCAAACTGCTGCGCCTCATCGCCATGCTGCCCTACATCTTCTACCTGCCCTGCGACCTGGCGCCCCTGGCCATGGACGTCACCGCCGACCAAGACGAGCTTTGCGATTACCTCCAGCTCCTGGCCGATCGTTCCTGGCTCACCCAAAGCGCCCAGGGCTATCTGATGCATCCCGTCATTGCGGAAACGCTGCGGCTCATTCCCGCCTCCTGCGACGACTATCCGCTGCTATGGAAGCGCTGGAATGCACCCGATGTGGACGACGCCATTGCCAGCCTCATCCGCAAGGAGCAGCCCATGATCCTGGAAGCGCTGCGCCACACATCGCCCCTGAACAGCGACGGCTTCGAAGCAATGATCAAAACGGAGCAGTCCATGATTTCCGGTGCTTTCACCCCCGCAGGCCGTCTCCTGCTCAAAAAGCACCGCGAATATCTGGACACCCATCCCCACAGCAGCAAGGACGAGGTGTTGTTCCGCATCCATCACGCCTACATCAGCGTGATGGACGATGACCTGCCCGGCTTCCGCCAGCAGATCGAGCAGCTCACCGCCCTGCCCCTGAACGACCTGGACGCCTGGACATTCTATCCCTCCCTGTGCAATGTGATCGAGTTCGCCTGCGGCCTGGTAGACAAGCAGTTCCTGAACCAGATTTACGCCGCCATCCGTCCCAGGGACGAGAGCTGCCCCAACATGATTTGCTACCTGAATTCCCTGTGCTGCAAGTTCCGCAATTCCGACGGGGATCTTCCTCAGGCCGTCAAGGCTGCTCACCAGTCCCTGGCGCTGATCGAAAAGCTGGGCATGGAAAACAGCATCAGCGCCTCTGGCTGCTATGTCCGCTATGCCTATTGCCTGGCCGATCAGGGACGCCGCGCCGATGCTGCGCCTCACCTGAAGCGCGCCCTGGACGTGATGGCCTCCCATGGCTATCAGGATACCTCCCCCACGATGATGCAGACCCGCACCGCCTATGCCCTGATGCTGGTGGACACCGGAGACAAGCAGCGCGCCATCGATGAATACCTGACGCTGCAGCACCTGTATAAGTCCCAATACCAAACCGAGTCCTCCGGCTATGCTCAGCTGCTGTGCAACATGGCGATGCTGCTCTCCTCCATGGGGCAGCACAAAAAGGCTGAGGCCGCCGTTCGCGAAGCCATCGCCATTGACGAGCGCATTAACAACACCAAGGGCCTCTGCGGCCGTCGTTTCCGCAATCTGGGTGAGATTCTCAGCAACGCCGGTCATCACACCTCTGCGCTGACCCCACTTCTCCGTGCCCGCCCGCTGCTGGCCGAGGCCTTTGGTGAAGCCTCCTTTGATGCCGCCTACTGTGATGCCCTCATTGCCCGGGAGCAGCTTGCATCCGGCGTGGAAGTCACCGTTGCCCTGGCTGACGCCACCCAGATTCTGCTCAGCTCCCTGGGCGAAAACCATCCTTATACAAAAACAGCGCTGGCCCTTCAGCACAACGCATAAACTCACAGAATAAGAAGCGCCAAGCCGAACCAGCGCGCTTTCTTCATGTATAACTCCGATCTGATTCTTGAAGCAACAGGCATGGGCGATGGGCTCGTGCCTGTTTGCTTTGCTGCAACAGAAAAAGCAGCTACGAACCTGAAGGTTTCCCTTCAAGCCATAGCTGCCTGAATGACCCGTATTTCCCGCGACTCATGACGGAGAGGAGCCATCCTCCCCGACACAATAGCGCCGCACGGTCAGGGGCGATCGCCTTATTCGTGGTAGTAGTCGATGTCGAAATGGATCACGCACACATAGCGCTCGTCCAGCGCCTTCGCCGCCGCGCAGAGGGTCTCGGTGATGCGCTTCGTATCCGTGCAGCCGGCGGGGATCGCCACGTCAAAGACCAGGTTCGTCCGGTTTTCGCCGGGCACCATGCGCAGATCATGCAGCATGTAGGCCCGGTCGAGGTTGTGCAGGGCTTCCGCCAGGTGAGTAACCGCCGCATCGATGCGCTCGTCGCCCGTCACGATGGGATCCATGTGGATGCACAGCGGCACGTTCAGCGCAGCGCCGATCTCCTGCTCCGCCCGGTCGATCACCTCATGCAGCTGCAGGATGTCGCCATCCGCCGGAACCTCGGCATGGATGGATGCAAAGCAGCGTCCCGGGCCGTAATCGTGGATGAGAAGGTCGTGGGTGCCCAGAATGCACTCGTAGCTCATCAGCCGGTGGATGATCTCCCGCCCCAGCTCCGGGTCAGGCCTGCCGCCCAGCAGGTTATCCAGCATCTCGCGCACCACATCGAAGCCCGCCTTGAACACCAGCAGCGCCACCAGCGCGCCCATGACGCCGTCCACAGGGATATCCCAGATCATCGCCACCACGGTGGACACAACCACCGCCGTGGTCGCCAGCATGTCGGACAGGGAGTCCTTCGCCGCCGCAATCAGGGACGAGTAGTCGATCAGGCGCCCCACGCCGTTGTAGAACAGGTACAGCCCGCCCTTGACGAAGACCGACAGCACCAGCAGCACGAAGGTGATCACGTTCAGCGACAGCGCTTTGGGGTGCAGGATGCTGTCCATGCCCGCGCGCAGCATCTCTACGCCCATGACGATGATCATCACGCCCACCGCCAGCGCGCCGATGTACTCCGCGCGGCCATGGCCAAAGGGATGCTCCTTGTCGATGGGCTTGGAGGCCATGCGCATCGTCACCAGGGACACCACGCTGCCCGCCGCGTCGGACAGGTTGTTCACCGCGTCGGACACCACAGCCACAGAGCCCGTGATGGAACCCACCAGCAGCTTCACCGCCGTCAGCAGCAGATTCACCACCACGCCCACGCCGCTGCCCAGCGTGCCCAGGCGCTTGCGCACCCCTTGATCCCTGGGGGATTCCCCCGGCCTCAGCAGCCGGCTGATCAGCTTCTCCATACTTTCCTCCCGCTTTCCCAAAGGAATTTCTACATTATATTATTCCTGCTGCGCGTCCCGGTGCGTCCGGGCCGCAGACAGCAGCGCCTCACGCTCATTGGGCAGACGCTCGTTCAGGACCTCGGCCAGCAGCCAGTTCAGCGTTTCGCCCAGCTGCTTGCCGTGGGCAATGCCCTCCGCCATCAGGTCGCGGCCGTTCACCGCCATATCCCGCAGGGTGACGCAGGGGCGCTCCGCCAGCAGGGCCGTCAGCGCTTGCCGCAGTTCTTCCGTGCGGGCCTCGACGTCAGCTGCAGCCTCCGTGCCCTTGCCCAGCGCGTCTGCCCGCTGCACCTCGATCAGCTGGTACAGCGCCTCCTCGCCCAGGCGGTTCAGCCGCCGCTTGAGCAACGTCCGCTCGGTGGACAGCGGCCAGTCGTGATGCTCGACCAGCATCAAAATGCGGTCGCGGGTGGCATTGTCCAGGCGCAGGTATGCCAGCACCTCCGCGGCGATCTCTGCCGACAGCCTGTGGTGCCCGTGGGCATGGCCCACGCCCTGCTCGTCCACCGTGAAGGCGGCGGGCTTGCCTGCATCATGCAGGAGCAGCGTCAGGCGCAGCGTTTCGGTGGACGGCGCATTCTCCACCGCGCGAACCGTGTGCTCCCACACGTCGTAGGCGTGGTAGGGCGTGCGCTGGTCAAAGCCATGCATCGGCGCCAGCTGCGGGAGGATGGCAAAAAAGACGTCCGCATATTCGCGCAGCATCTTTCCCGCACCCTGGCCGCACAGGAGCTTGGCCAGCTCCACGCGGATGCGCTCCGCCGCCACATCCCGCAGGGTATCCTTCAGCAGGTGGACAGCCGCAGCCGTCTCCGCCTCGATATCAAAGCCATACACGGACGCGAACCGCAGCGCCCGCATGATGCGCAGCGCATCCTCGCCAAAGCGCCGGTCGGCCTCGCCCACGCAGCGGATGACCCCCGCCCGCAGGTCCTCCTGGCCGCCGAATGCGTCCACCAGACCGCTTTGCGGGTTCCACGCCATGGCGTTGACGGTGAAATCCCGGCGGGCCAGGTCGTCCACCACGTTTTTGACGAATCGCACCTCATCCGGATGGCGATGGTCGGTGTACTCGCCGTCCACGCGGAAGGTGGTCACCTCGTAGGGCTCATGGTCGTACATCACCGTCAGCGTGCCGTGCTTCAGGCCCGTTTCAATCACATGCTGATCGCGAAAGACCCGCTGCATCTCCTCCGGCAGCGCATCCGTGCAGATATCCCAGTCCTTGGGCGCGCGCCCCAAAAGGGAATCCCGCACGCACCCGCCCACGACATACCCCTGAAAGCCGTTTTCCTTCAGCCGCTGCAGCACAAACGCCGCGCCTGCAGGCATCGTGACCATCCTGCCGCCTCCTTGTACTCTCATTCGTTTCATTATAGCATGCTCCGCCGTGGTTTGACAACACAAACCGCGTCCATATGTGCACATTGCACAATTTGTCCATGCTATTTTCTCCATCCATTCTTTCACGCACAGACAAAATTTTGTTGCCGGACGCTTGCAATTTCAGGCTCTTCGTGTTAGAATAACTAGGTCTGCGACTGGCTCTGCCGGTGGGCGGCTGCATGCCCGGGTGACCGGACATGTTCCACCGAAGGGGCGTCTTCTAAGCCGCAGAAGCTCAAAAGCGTTGTTTTCCGCAGCCTTCCAACATGCGGGGGACATCGTCGCTGCGCGCCTGCTTTCACCAGGCGACGGCACCGAGGGTGCGGACGAAAGTTGCGGCCCTCTGGAGTGGGTTGCTCCAGAAGCGTAAACCCAGTCCGCTGCTTCATCATGCGGGAGAAATCCGGCATGAACACACTAAGCGGCCGCGAGCCGCGAGAAGCCCGCACCGGACACCGGTGAGGCCAACAATTTGGAGGTGCATTTTACACATGGCACGTATTTCAGGTGTGGACCTGCCCCGTGAAAAGCGAGTGGAGTACGGCCTGACCTACATCTACGGCATCGGTCTGAAGACCTCTCAGAAGATGCTGGCAGAGGTGGGCATCGACCCCGACACCCGCGTGAAGGATCTCTCCGAGGCCGACATCAGCAAGCTGCGCGATTACATCGAGCACAACCTGAAGGTCGAGGGCGACCTCCGTCGTGAAGTGGCGCTGAACATCAAGCGCCTGATGGAGATCGGCTGCTACCGTGGCGTTCGTCATCGCCGTGGTCTGCCCGTGCGCGGTCAGAACACCAAGAACAACGCCCGTACTCGCAAGGGTCCCGCGAAGACCATTGCCGGTAAGAAGAAGGCTGGCAAGTAATTTTGCCTGAAGCCTGAAAAAACGGAGGGATAAACAATGGCTCCTAAGTCCAAGAGCACCAAGAAGGTTGTGCGTAAGCGCAAGGAGCGCAAGATCGTCGAGCGCGGCGCTGCCCACATCTCTTCTTCTTTCAATAACACCATCGTCACCATCACTGACACTCAGGGCAACGCCCTGTCCTGGGCCTCCGCTGGCGGCCTGGGCTTCCGTGGCAGCAAGAAGTCTACCCCCTTCGCTGCGCAGACCGCTGCTGAGACCGCTGCCAAGGCCGCTATGGAGTACGGCCTGAAGACGGTCGAAGTTTACGTCAAGGGCCCCGGCTCCGGCCGTGAGGCTGCGATCCGCTCCCTGCAGGCCGCCGGTCTGGACGTGAGCATGATCAAGGACGTCACGCCCATCCCCCACAATGGCTGCCGTCCGCCCAAGCGTCGCCGCGTGTAAGCAGAGAAGGAGGACAATAGAACATGGCTATCAATAAGCAGCCTATCGCCCGGAAGTGCCGTTCCTTTGACGGCCTGTCCCCGGCGGTCATGGGCTATGCCAAGAAGGTTTATACTGATGAGAAGGCCGCCCAGCTGGGCAAGGCCGCCGGCCCCCGCCGCAAGAAGGTTTCTCAGTACGGCCAGCAGCTGAAGGAGAAGCAGAAGGTCAAGTTCGTCTACGGCGTGCTGGAGAAGCAGTTCGAGAAGTACTACCACAAGGCCACCAACATGAAGGGCATCACTGGCGACAACATGCTGCAGCTGCTGGAGCAGCGCCTGGATAACGTCGTGTACCGCCTGGGCCTGGGCAAGACCCGCCGCGCGGCCCGTCAGATCGTTGTGCACGGCCACATCCGCGTCAACGGCCAGAAGGTCGACATCCCCTCTTACTCCGTTAAGGTGGGCGACGTGATCACTCTGCGTCAGCGTTCCGCCGAGATGGAGATGTTCAAGGTCCTGCGCGAGGGCACCACTGCTGTGACCCCCAAGTGGCTGACCTTCGACGCTCCCAACCTGACTGGCACTGTGGTTGCTCTGCCCGCCCGTGAGGACGTGGACTTCGAGCCCCAGATGCAGATGATCGTCGAATTCTACTCCCGTTAATGAAGGGTACTGCGGGAGTGTGGGAGAGTCCCCTCTCCCGCGGGTACACCC
>JBGVOA010000059.1:0-4494 GCA_045126095.1 Christensenellales bacterium
TGATGATCAGGATCGAAATACCGATGACCTCGGCGATGACGATGCCGATCTCTGCTGCGTGGTGCACGATCTCCTGCAAAAGCTCAATGATCTCTTTCATGACGTTCCTCCGTTGTGCAGCGCTTATTGCGCCATCGATACATCCATTGTACACTATTTTTCCGTTTCTGACTACCCCTATTTTGATGGTGATATATGGAACTTTACATTCACATCCCCTATTGCCGCCAGAAATGCCGCTATTGCGACTTTGCCTCCTACCCCTGTCAGGAGAAGACGATGCCTGCCTATGTGGACGCGCTGCTGAAGGAGGCAAAAGCTGCGAGCAGCTTTCATTTTCCGCCCATGCAGACAGCCTTCATCGGCGGCGGTACGCCTTCGATCCTTCCTGCACCGCTGCTGGAGAAGCTGCTGTCCGGCCTGCATGCGCGCTTTGAATTCACCGGCGGCGTGGAGTTCACCACCGAGGCGAATCCCGGCACGCTGACGGAGGATTGGCTCCGCACGGCCATGTCCGGCGGCGTGAACCGTCTCTCCATGGGCATGCAGGCCGCGCAGCCTGACTTGCTGCGGACGCTGGGCCGCATCCACACGCAGGAGGACGTAAACGACTCTGTTCGCCTGGCACGGCGCTGCGGTATCCGCAACCTGAGTCTCGACCTGATGTTCGGTCTGCCCGGGCAAACGCCCGAAATGTGGCGGGAGACGCTGCACGCAGCTCTTGCGCTGGAGCCGCAGCACCTCTCCTGCTACGGGCTGATCCCCGAGGAGGGAACGCCACTCGTCCGCGACCTGGATGCAGGCAGGCTCACGCTCCCCGACGAGGATGACGAGCGCCGCATGTACGATGACACGCTGGAGCTTCTCGCCCGCCATGGCTTCCGGCAATACGAGATCAGCAACTTTGCCCAGCCGGGCTGCGAATGCCGGCACAACATCGGCTACTGGCAGCAGGTGCCCTACATCGGCCTGGGCGCCTCCGCCGCATCGATGCTCCGCGATATACAGGGCGAGCTTCGGCTAACGAACCCGGCTAACATCGGCGAATACATCGGCATGGTCGAAAACGGCAGATGGGAAAAACGCGAGACCACCCATGTCAGCCCGGAGGATGCGCGCTTTGAGACGCTCATGCTGGGGCTGCGCATGACGCAGGGCGTGAGCGAAGAGGACTTTGCATCTCGGCACGACGTCAGCCTGGAAGCCTATCGCGGCGAGCAGCTGCGCGCTTTTGAGGCCCAGGGGCTTCTGGCACACGAAAACGGCTACTGGCGACTCACCCGCCGGGGAATGGACGTACAAAACGCTATCCTTGTCGACCTGATGGACGACTGAACAAACCCGCCCGTACGGCTGCTTGCAGTACGAGCGGGTTTTCCTGTATCAGCTTCGGGATCCGATTATGAGCGGTTGAAGCGCTGGAGCCTGTAATCTGATCTTCCTTGCATGAATTCGGCGAGATCGTGCACCGCGTCCTCGACGTTATTCGGATGCCAATGCGTACCCATGGTACGACCAGCATCCATGACGTCCATGACAAACAGCCCGTCATACTCATATAGCCAGATTTCTTGTCCGTGGGCCTGTCCGGCAATAATCGGGCAGTCGATGGTGAAGCCATCGTCCAGCGCGAGGGTATTGGTCAGTGTCAAATCATATCTGTCCTTCAGCTGCGCATAGACCGCAAGAACATCATCAATGGTCAGATCTGGCATGCTCATTTCACCTTTCTACTGTTTTCCCGCCATGCGGTATGCTTCGTCGTAAAGCCAGTTCTGGCTGCTCAGGGCCGTTTGGCCAGCGGGATAGCGGCGGACGTAGCTGCCATCGGGCTGCTGGTCGCGGGCCTGGACATTGTCGCGCCAGATCACGTCGAAAATGCGCTCCAGACGCGCCTTCGCGTCGCTATCCAAGATGGGCGTGGCTACCTCCACGCGGCGCAGGGTGTTGCGAGTCATCCAGTCAGCGGAGGAAATGTAGTAGCGCGCCTCTTCGCCGTCGCCGAAGATGTAGATGCGGCTGTGCTCCAGGAAGCGTCCCACCACGCTGAGGATGCGGATGTTGTCCGTCTCCCCCGGCACGCCGCCGCGCAGGCAGCAGATGCCGCGCACGATCATCCGCACCTCCACGCCAGCCCGGCTGGCCTCGATCAGCTTGTCGATGAGCGTCTTGTCCGTCAGGCTGTTCATCTTCAGGCGGATCAAGCCCTTGCCGCCGCTGCGGGCGCGAGCAATCTCGCCGTCGATCATGTCAATCAGCTTGTCCTGCAGGCAATGGGGCGCAACCAGCAGTGTCTGCATATGGTCGACCGTTTCGCCCAGCATCAGAGCTTCAAATACCTGGCGGGCCTCCTCGCCGATTTCAGGCCTGGCAGTGATGTAGGTCAGGTCGGTGTACAGGCGGGCAGTCTTCTCATTGTAGTTGCCCGTGCCGATCTGGGTGATGTACTGCACGCCGTCCGCCGTTTTGCGGGTGATCAGGCACAGCTTGGAGTGCACCTTCAGCCGCTCAATGCCGTAGATGACGTGGCATCCGGCACGCTCCAGGCGGCGGCTCCACTCGATGTTGTTCTCCTCGTCGAAGCGGGCCTTCAGCTCTACCAGCACATCGACCTGCTTGCCGTTGTCCGCCGCCTCCACCAGCGCCTCAACCACCTTGGAATCGCGGGCCAGGCGGTAGAGAGTCATGCGGATGGATACCACCTCAGGGTCGTGGGCGGCTTGGCTCAGCATGGTCAGGAACGGGCGGATGCTCTGGTAGGGATAATGCAGCAGCACGTCCTTCTGCGCGATCTGGTCCATGATGGGCTTGCTCTCGTCGATGTCAGGAGACTTCTGCGGATGACGCGGCGCGTAGAACAGCTCCGCATGGCTGCGCAGGGCGTCCTCAATGCCGAAAAGGAAGCTCATGTCCATGGGGGAATCGTACTCGTAGACACGGTCGCGGGGCAGCTTGAGCTGCGCACAGAGGCGGCAGACAATGTCCTCGTCGATGGCGCGGGAAAGCTCCAGGCGCATGGGACTGAGCTTCTGGCGGAGCCTGACCACCTCGGCCATGTGGTCGCGGTAGTTAAGATCCTCATCGTAGACTGCGTCCGCATCAATGTCCGCGCTGCGGGTGATGCGCGCCAGCGTCTTCGCGATCACCTTGTAACCCGGAAACATCTCCGGCAGGAAGTGAAGGATCAGCTCCTCCGCCAGCATGAAGCAGCCCGTGCGCTCCGGAATGGCGATCAGGCGCGGGAAAACGCCCGTGCCGCAGGGCACAATGCCGATCTTCTGCTTGTCGCCCTTGGTGCCCAGCACCGCCACAGCGTAGATGTCCTTGTTCTTCAGGAACGGGAAGCTCTGCTTCTTGCCCACGATATAGGTGGACAGGAATGGCAGGAACTCCGTGCGGAACATTTCTCCCAGATACTGTTCCGTCTCCTGGCTGATGGAGCGGAAATCAACGATGCTGACGCCCTGCTCACGCAGCTTCTCCAGCAGTGCCGCATAGGCCCTGTCACGGCGGTGGCACAGCTCACGGATACGCGAAAGCGCTGCCTCCAGCTGCTCGCCGGGGGTCATGTTCGTCTTGTTCTCCCGGGATTCGCGATCCAGCAGCATCTGGTCATGCAGGCTGCCGATGCGCACCATGAAGAATTCGTCCAGGTTGCTCTGGAAGATGGAAAGGAACGTCAGCCGCTCGCACAGCGGCACACGCTCATCCTCCGCCTCCTCCAGCACGCGCTCGTTGAACCGCAGCCAGCTCAGCTCGCGGTTCTCCAGGTAGCTCAGGGTCTCTACCATAGGCTTGCTCCCCCTCTATCACTCAGTTCAGCGCAACCTGCGCCAGTTTGTCGCCATAATACATCAGGGCGGTCTGCTCCACAGCTGCACGTTCCGCAGCCAGGGACGCATCGCTGCGCAGCTTTTTCATGCATTTCGCGGCCTCCTCCAGCAGCTTCACATCGCCGTCCAGCAGGAAACCCGCCAGCATTTCACCGCTCTGACGGGTGCCCATCAGGTCACCGGGGCCGCGAAGCTCCAGATCCTTCTGTGCCACAAGAAAGCCGTCGTTCGTCTCCGTCAGGATGCGCAGACGCTCGTTCTCGCTGGCCAGAAGGAAGCACCAGCTCTCCGCTGTGCCGCGGCCAACGCGTCCGCGAAGCTGGTGCAGCTGACTCAGACCGTAGCGTTCCGCATTCTCGATGATCATCACGCTGGCGTTGGGCACGTTCACCCCCACCTCGATCACCGTGGTGGACACCAGCACATCCAGCTGCCCTGCTGCGAAGTCCGTCAATACCTGCGCCTTCTCCTCCGCGGGCTGCGCCCCCCAGGTGAGGCCCACGCGCAGACCGTGCAGCACGCCGCTGACCAGCTCCTCATAGGTGGCCTGGGCGCTGCGGACGTCCTCCAGCATCTCGCTGTCCTCAACCAGCGGACAGACGACGTAGCCCTGCCGCCCCTTTGATATCTCCCCGCGAAGGAAGCCGTACATGCCCTCGCG
>JBGVOA010000060.1:0-4779 GCA_045126095.1 Christensenellales bacterium
TATTCCGATTTCAAGGAGGTTTTGCTTATGGAAAATGCCAATCAGATGCCGCATCGCATCAGCATCCCCAAATATACCCTTGGCGAGGAGCTCATCAACAGCATCACCCACGGCGTTGGCGCTGCGATGGGCGTCGCTGCACTGGTGCTGTGCATTGTCAAGAGCTGCAGCCCACTGGACGGCTATAAGCTCGCATCCAGCATCGTATTCGGTCTTACCTTCACGCTGCTGTATCTGATGAGCTGCCTTTACCACGCGCTGAAGGTCAACAAGGCCAAACGTGTCTTCCGCGTTTTCGACCATTGCACCATTTTCCTGCTGATTGCGGGCACCTACACCCCCTATACGCTCATCTCGCTGCGCGGCGTAACAGGTTGGCTGCTTTTCGGTATCGTCTGGGGCGTTGGCATCGTTGGTGTTGTTCTCAACGCGATCAGCCTCAAACGATTTGCCAAGCTGAGCGTGGCCTGCTACATCGGGCTCGGTTGGGTTGTCATCTTCGCCAGCGGACAGCTCATTTCCTCCCTTGCACATGATGGCTTAATGCTCCTCCTGGCCGGCGGTATCGCATATACCCTGGGCGCTGTGCTGTACGGCATCGGCTCCAAGAAAGCATATTTCCATTCCGTTTTCCATTTTTTCTGCCTGATCGGCACATTGCTGCACTTCCTGTCCATTTACTTCTACGTCCTGTAACGGAGGGATTTTGTGATGCATCAGGAGATTTCCTGGCCGACTGAGAAATGTGCGCTGTACGAGCTCCTTGCTTCGCAGGCGAAGGCACTTTCCGATGGCTGCCCGCCAATCTCAGCGCTTTCCAATGTGGCCTCGCTCCTTTGGGAAGCCTTGCCAGATATCAACTGGGCGGGATTTTATCTCCTCAAGAGCGATACGCTCTATCTCGGGCCCTTCCAGGGAAAGACTGCCTGTGTGATGATCCCCGTCGGACGTGGCGTATGTGGAACCGCAGCGGCAACGTGCCAGCTTCAGCTTGTGCCGGACGTTGAGCAGTTCCCCGGTCATATCGCCTGCGACAGCGCCTCACGTTCGGAGATCGTGATCCCGCTGCTCCGCAACGGCAAGCTGCTGGGCGTGATGGACATCGACGCGCCCATTCCTGCACGCTTTGATGAATCGGATGCACAAGGGCTGACCGCCGTTGCAGCCACGCTGACGACCATCGTCGATTGGTCTTCCGGTTTGCTGTAAAGCATCGGGCAGAGGAGTTATTCCGACTCCCCTGCCCGATTTCATATTCACTTAACCGTGATAGCCTACGCTGTCCATGAAGCGCAGGAAGCCCTTCATGCCATTCTCGTCCTGCTTGTACACGCCTGCGTCAGCCAGCACCTGCGCGCAGACCTTTGCAACCTCGCTGCGCAGGAGCGCCTCGGCAGCCGCGTCATCCGCACAAAGTCCATGCTCACGGACGATGCCCTCCACCCAGTCGAAGTGCTTTGCAGACATGTCGCTCTCCTCAGGCCGCACCAGCTCGCGCTTACCGGTCAGATAGTCCTGCAGCGCAGCGAGCTCCGTCTTCAGGCGGCCCGGAAGAATGAACAGGCCCATCACCTCGATCAGGCCGATGTTCTCCTTCTTGATGTGGTGCAGCGGCGCATGCGGGTGGAAGATGCCCAGCGGATGCTCCTGGCTGGTGCGGTTATTGCGCAGCACCAGCGTCAACAGATAGCGGTCCTCCACCTTGCGCAGGATCGGCGTGATGGTGTTGTGGGGCGTTCCATTCGTTTCTGCATACACCTCGCATGCCTCGTCCGTCCAGCCGCGCCATGCGCCGAGGATGCGATCCGCCTCGTTGATAAGCGCGGCCTCATCCGTGCCGCTGAGCTGCACGGCAGACATCGGCCAATCCAGGATCGCCGCCTGTACCGCCTCATCAGGGCCGCAGAGCGCAACCTTCACAGGCGCCTTGTCCATCGGGAAGGTGTAGCGGCCACCCTGGAAATGGTCATGATTGAGGATCGAACCGCCCACAATGGGCAGATCCGCATTGGAGCCGAGCATGTAGTGGGGCAGCTGGCGGACGAAGGCAAACAGGCGCTCAAAGGTGCCGCGGCTGACCTTCATCGGGATGTGCTGGCTGTTGAAGACGATGCAATGCTCCTCGTAATAGGCATAGGGCGAATACTGGATATACCAATCCTGCTCGGCAAGCTTGATCGGCACAACGCGGTGATTCTGCCTCGCCGGGAAGTTGCTGCGGCCGCGATAGCCCGGATTCTCCACGCACAGCATGCACTTGGGATAGCCGACGCTGGGCGCATTCTTCAGCTTCGCGATCTCCTTGGGATCCTTCTCGGGCTTGGAGAGGTTGATCGTGATCTCCAGCTCGCCTGCGGGGCTGTCCGCAAAATAGCGGACGTTCTGCGCAATGGCGTCCACCTTGATGTAGTCGCAGGCACGGCACATCTGGTAGAAGCGCTCCGTCGCGTTTTCCGGCTGACCCGCCGCCACGTCATCCAGGAAAGCCTGACGAACCTCACGCGGAGACGGCGTCAGCAGGCCCATAAGCCGGGCAGAGAACAAATCGCGGGCATAGCCCATGTCCTCGATCAGCTCGCGCTCCACGGCCAGATCACACAGCTGCTTCAGCAGCATCGTCGCCGTTACGGGAACGGGCGCGCCAGCCCACTCCCCTTCCGGCGCATCCAGATCCATTGCATCCAGCAGCAGATTCCGGTAATAGGGGCGATCCACTGCCTCCGTCAGCTGCTTCGCCTCAGCGAAATCCAGCAGACATTCAATTTGCTCCGTTACCTTTTCAGCCCAGCTCATTCTGATTCCTCGCTTTTGCGGTAATCCGCATAATTTTCATAGATATTATAGTGTATTTCCCCGGCAAAGTCAACTTTACCAAAACATGTAACACAAAAACATCCGCGATGTAACTTAGGAGGAATTTATGGAACAGCAGCGCAAGATCCGGAGATTGATCGATAAGAGCAAGCGTGGAATGATCCGCACGGTTTTTAGCCGCCTGGGACTGATCACGCTGCTGCTTCTGCTGCAATTTGCACTCCTTTTCAGCGTTTTCCGCTGGTTTGCAACATTTGTCCCGCACTTTTTCGGTTCATCAATCGTCTTTAACCTGTTCATGGCGATCCTTGTCATCAACAGTCGTGCAGACGCATCCGTAAAGATCACCTGGCTGATTGTCATCATGGTGCTGCCCGTCTTCGGCGCGCTGCTGTACCTGTATACGCGCAGCGACATAGGGCACCGGACGCTGAAAAAGAGGATTTCCGATATCGCTAAGGAAACTCGCTTCGATATCCGGCAGAAGCAGGAGGTGCTTGACCACCTGGAGGAATGCAACCCTGGCGCAGCCGCGCTGACAAGATACATCGGCAGCTGCGGCTGTCACCCGCTTTGGCAAAACACCACAGTCACCTACTATCCCAGCGGCGAAGAGAAGCTGGAGGGCCTCCTGGAGGCTTTGGAAAGCGCCAAGTCCTTCATTTTCCTGGAGTATTTCATCGTGGATGAAGGCGTGATGTGGGGTCAGGTGCTGGATGTGCTGGCCGAAAAGGCCCGTGCCGGCGTTGATGTACGCGTGCTGTTTGATGGCACCTGCGAGTTCACCACCATTCCGCACGACTATCCGCAGCGCCTGCAGGAGTTGGGCATACAATGTAAGCTTTTTGCCCCGGCAAAGCCCTTCCTGTCCACCCATTACAACTACCGCGACCATCGCAAGATCGCTGTTATCGACGGGCGCGTCAGCTTTACCGGCGGCATCAACCTGGCGGACGAGTACATCAACCTGGTCAACCGCTTCGGCCACTGGAAGGATGTTGCCATTCGCCTTGAAGGCGAAGCCACCCGCAGCTTCACACTGATGTTCCTGCAGATGTGGGGCATCGACGAAAAGTCGATCGAAACCAACCGCTTCATCCATACCCCCATTCCCCGCCAGGCAAACGCCACAGGCTTTGTTCTCCCGTATGGCGATTGCCCGCTGGACGGCAACAAGGTGGGCGAGCGCGTCTACATGGACATCCTTAACCGGGCGCAGCGCTATGTTCACATCATGACGCCCTACCTGATCCTGGACGGACAGATGGAAAACGCCATCAAGTATGCCGCAGAGCGCGGCGTGGACGTGCACCTGATCCTCCCCGGCATCCCGGACAAGAAGAGCGCCTTCTGGCTGGCACGGACGCACTATGCTTCGCTGCTGTCCGCGGGCGTAAAAATCAGCGAGTATACGCCAGGCTTCGTCCATGCAAAGGTATTCGTGGCGGACGACCAGGAGGCCGTCGTTGGCACGATCAACCTGGATTACCGCAGCCTCTACCATCATTTCGAATGCGCCGCTTATCTTTACGAAACGCCCTGTATTGCGGACATTGAGCAGGATTTCCAGAAGACCCTGAGCCGGTGCACCCGCGTTAATGAAAAGCGGCTGGCTGAGATTCCCTGGTACCAGAACCTGATGGGTGCTGCGCTCAAAGCCCTGGCCCCTCTGATGTAAAGCAGCGTGCTGCCTCCTATTGTAGGAAGCAGCACGCATTTTTGTTTATCTGCAGCAGCCTGAATTGTTGCAGCCATTGTTACAGCAGTTGCTGCTGCCGCAGGTGCAACGGATATTCGAGGCACTCACGCCGCCATCATTGCACAGTGAGGATTGCGGGAAAAGCGGCAGGCTGAAGAATTCCTCACAAACGCTGTCAGAGAACTCCTCCGCAGGCGGAATCGTGCAGAAGCCGTAGCTGGGAATGAGAATCTCGACGTCTGCCAGCACCTTGAGGATGATGGTGA
>JBGVOA010000061.1:0-13773 GCA_045126095.1 Christensenellales bacterium
TCCATGTGCCGGTGTACTACGGCTGTTCCGCCTTCCACAAGCTGTCCACCGAGGCGCCTTACCATGCGCTGACCAACGCGGGCCACATCTCCTATGTAGAAATGGACGGCGATCCTCTGCAGAACCTGGACGCGTTTGAAAAGATCGTCCGCTTCATGCACGATGTGGGCATTGGCTACGGCTCCATCAACCACCCGGTTGACCGCGACCCCGTCTGCGGCTTCAACGGCATCATTGGGGATTGCTGCCCCCACTGCGGCCGCACGGAGAACGACGGCAACCGCCGCTTCGAGCGCATCCGCCGCATCACCGGCTACCTGGTGGGCACGCTGGATCGCTTCAACAACGCCAAGCGCGCCGAAGAGGGCGAGCGCGTGAAGCACGGCGTGTGATGGGAATAACACGATATGAATCTCGGACGGCTGCTCCAGCAAGGGGCAGCCGTTTTTGTGCCTTTGCCCGTTTTGGGTGGAGAAATGGCGTTTTTGCCCCTTGCAATCGTTGGTAAAGAGGCGTATAATAGCGGACGTTGACACGATAAGACGAAGGAAGGTGCATCCTCATGACCCAGGATTCCAACTACATGCACATCTCCCACGGCCCCTTCCATGTGGGCCAGCGGTCGATCAAAACGGCAGCGGCGGCGACGCTCTGTGCGCTGCTGTACCTCATCTTCGGCGGAAACCCCACCTTTGCTTGCATCGGCGCGATCTTCGGGCTGGGCAGCGACATGAGCATGTCCAAACTCAACGGCGGCAACCGCTTTTTTGGTACCATCATCGGCGGCATGGTGGGGATTGCGGTCTTCCGCGTGCACTTGATCTTCTTCCCGGAGGGCGACCGCAACGCGCTGATCCTGCTGTGGCTCTTTGCGGGCACCATCCTGCTGATCATGTTCTGCCAGCTCTTCAAGTGGCCCGGCGGCATCCAGCCCGGCGGCGTGGTGCTGTGCATCATCCTGTTCAACACGCCCGTGGAAACCTACATCGAGTACTCCATCTTCCGCATGATCGATACGGGCGTGGGCGTGGCCTGCGCGCTGTTCGTCAACTGGTACTTCACCAGACCCCGCGTGGAGCGGATCCTCACGGTGCTGCGCATTCCGCACAATGCGGATGGCAGCGTGTTCATCTTCCGCCGCGACGAGGAAGAGAAAGACTGAGCCAATGAAAGACGGCTGTCTCCTGCGAAAGGAGGCAGCCGTTTTTGTGTGGTTGGGAAGCGCTCAGCGCATCAGGTACAGGCAGGTGGCCAGCAGACCCACGCACAGCAGCAGCAGACCGAAGGACACGCTGACGGTGAGCGTGCGGGTGTCCTCCTTGATCTCGTGCCAGCTGGCGGCCAGGACGACCTCGAAGTCCGTCCGCATGGGCTTGCGGCGCAGGAACGTGGCATTGAGCACCCGCGCGACGCTGTTGAGCATGCGGCCCAGCGTCCAGGTGACCGCGTTGCCCACGGGGATCTCCTTGCGGGTGCGGCGGTGGCTGAAGATGGACTTGCGGCCCAGCATCACAATGTTCTCCGGCAGCTCCGCGAAGAAGCGGACAACGCCGGTGACGATGCCGGGCAGCCACTTCATCAGCAGGGGCTGATACAGCAGCGTTTCCAGGTCGAGCTTTTCGGGCCAGCGGTTGAGATATGCGCCCTTCTTCATCAGCAGGGGACGGCAGATCAGCAGATATACGATGAGGCCGATGCCGATGGAGATGGCCGCGCCCTCCAGGTTCTCCATGGAGAAGTAGTGGATGGCGTGATGCGGCGCATGCTGACCAAAGAAGGACTCGGACTGCACGGCCAGCCACTCGAGGGTCTTGCCGGGCAGCGCGCCCAGCACAGGCAGCACGATGGCGCTCAGCACGATCGCCAGGGCGGAGAGGGGCTTCATGTAGCGGTACTGCTCGTCATACTCCTCCTGGCGGGTGGGGTTCTTCTGCCAGAAGATGCAGATGTACAGCTTGATCATGTAGGCCACGGTCAGGCCGCCGGAGATGAGGAAGAGGATCTCTGCTGCCTTGTAGGGCCACCACATGTGGCCGTGGAGCTGCAGCTCGTGAATCAGCTCGAGGATGGCCTCGTGCAGCAGGGATTTCGAGTTGTAGCCGCTGCCGATGGGCGGGATGCAGGCGATGGAGGTCGCGCCCAGGAAGAAGGCCAGATGCAGCAGGGGCTTCTTCCGGCCGAAGCCGCGGATCTCGTTCAGGTCCAGGCTGTGGGCGTTCATGTAGACCACGCCTGCGCACATGAACAGCACCAGCTTGATGAGGCTGTGGTTCGCCATGTGCATCACCGTGCCGTAGGCGGCCAGGGAGCCTTCCGCGCCCAGCAGCACCATCATGGACAGGCCTACGGCGATGAAGCCGACCTGGCTCATGGAGGAGCAGGCGAGGGTGCGCTTGAGGTCGGTGGAGAAGAGCGCCAGCAGCGCGCCCAGGAACATGGTGATAGAGGCCAGCACCAGCAGCGCATTGCCAAAGGCGGCGTTGCCGGGCATCAGGCGGCTGCAGATGACAATCAGGCCAAAGATGCCGGACTTGGTCAGGATGCCGGAGAGCAGCGCGGACGCGGGGGCCGGAGCCACGGGATGCGCCTTGGGCAGCCAGATGTGCACCGGGAACATGCCCGCCTTGCCGGCGAAGCCCACCAGCGTCAGCCAGGTGGCGACGGTCAGCACGGGCTTGCTGCCGGAGGCCGCCATGGCCGCCTGCAGGCCGTCGAAGGACAGGGTGCCCAGGTGGATGTGCAGCAGGAACAGGCCCATGAGGGTCGTCAGGCCGCCGATGACGGCCACGGCCAGGTAGGTGCCCGCTGCCTTCAGGGCGCCCTCGGTCTCCTCCTGTGCCACCCAGACGTAGCTGGTGAAGGACATGATCTCGAAGAAGACGAAGGTGGTGTACAGGTCGTCGGAGAGGAACACGCCCAGGGTCGCGCCCAGCGTCATCAGGTTGAAGAAGGAGTAGCGGGTGCGGGCGTGGCCGTGGCGCATGTAGTCCGGCGTGAAGAAGCCGGACATCATCCACATGAAGGCTGCGATGCAGCTGTACAGCATGCGGAAGCCGTCAGCCTTGAGCGTCAGGCCGAAGCCGCAGAAGGCGGGGATGGCGAACTCGCCGCCGCCCATGACGGCGATCAGCACGCACAGGGCGAAGATGACCGCGCCGGTCAGGGAAACGAGCGCGTCGCGCAGGGCGTTGCCCACGCGGCCCGCCAGCACGCAGATGGCCGCCATGACCATCGGCAGGAGGATCACCACAGGAAGCAGAGCCATATCGTGAAATCCTCCTTTCTTACTGGATCAGCCCGGCGGCCACGTTGCGCAGGAAGGTCACCAGCGGGGTGGACCACAGGCCCAGCGCCACGATGGCGATCATCAGCACGATGAAGGGGAGCTTCATCTGCCAGCCGGGATCACGGTTGAAACCCTCCAGCGCGGCGGATTCCGCGTTCAGCGGACGGCCGTACATGGGCAGGATAGCGGTGAAGAGGTACACAGCCGTCAGCACGGCGGAGATGATCAGCGCGACGACCGCCACGGTGCCAAGGGCGAGACCGGTGTCCGCCGCTGCCGTCAGCAGATTCCACTTGCTCACGAAGCCGGACAGGGGAGGCACGCCCGTCAGCGCCACCGCGCCCACCACGAAGGCGGCGCAGGTCAGCGGCATCACCTTGCCAAAGCCGCGTAGATCCTGCACGTACTCCTTGCCCGTGCGCACGAGAATCGCGCCGGCGCAGTAGAACAGGGTGATCTTGATCACGCCGTGGATCACCAGGTGCGAAAGGCTGCCCACCATACCCGCGGGGGTCATCAGGGCCGCGCCCATGAGCATGTAGCTCAGGTTGGAGATGGTGGACCAGGCCAGGCGGCGCTTGAAGTGCTGCTCGCGCACGGCCATGGTGGAGCCGAAGACGATGGTGAAGCAGGCCAAAACCAGCACGATCGCCTGGGCCCAGGTGCCGAAGAGGTTCTGGGCGCCAAAGGAGTAGTAGATCAGGCGCAGCACCGCGTATGCGCCCGCGTTGACCACCGCCACCGCGTGCAGCAGCGCCGTCACGGGGGTGGGAGCCACGGAGGCCGCGGGCAGCCAGGCGTGCATGGGGAACACCGCCGCCTTGGTGCCGAAGCCCACGAAGGCCAGCACGAACACCGTCAGCAGCAGGCCGCCGCGGGTGTTCATCAGCTCCCCGGTCACAACGCCGCCCAGGGTGAAGTCGGTCGTGCCTGCCAGGGCGATGAGCACCACCAGCGCAATGAAGGCGAAGGCCGCGCCGGTGATGGAGTAGGTGAGGTACTTGCGGCCCGCGCGGATGGAGGCTGCGTCCTTCTTGTGGATGACAAGGGGCAGGGTCACCAGCGTGAGGCATTCGTAGAAGACGTAGAGGGTGCAGAGATTGCCTGCGAAGGCGATGGCCAGCGTCGCGGCGTAGGACATGGTGTACCACATGAAGAAGGCGTTCTCGCGCTCCTCGTGGTGCATGTACTCAAAGCCGTAGAGGCTCGCCAGGGGCCACAGCAGGCTCACCAGACCGGCGAATACGCGGCTCATGCCGTCCACACGGAAGGTGAGGGGCAGCGCGTCGGTCAGGTGGTAGAGGATGAAGGGCTCGCCGGAATCGGAGAGCAGCACCGTCCACACAAGGATGGAGGTGGCGATGACCACCGCCTCCACGTACCAGGCGCGGGTGCGGTTGGTCTTCGGGCGGATAACGCCCAGCAGCGCGCCTCCCACAAGGGGGACGAGCAGCGTCAGCAGGATCAGCATCGTTGCGCCTCCCTTACAGCAGCGCGGCGGACAGCTGCATGAACAGCTCCGTCAGCAGACCGGGGAAGGCGCCCAGCAGGACGCTCAGCACGGCGAGGATCATCAGCGGCACGAGCATCATGTAGGGGACGTCGTCCTTGGCGGTGTGGTGGTCGCCCTTAAAGAATCCGTTGGAGATGATGGGCATCAGATAGCCCGCGGTCAGCAGGGCGGAAACGAGCAGCACCACCGGGCCCAGCCAGGTCAGGAACTCCGGCACGCCGCCGGCGGTCAGGCTGCCCTGGGCCAGGTACCACTTGCTGATGAAGCCCAAGCAGGGCGGAATGCCGATCAGGCCCAGGCTCGCCACGGTGAAGCAGCCCATGGTGACGGGCATGCGGCGGCCGATGCCCTCCAGATCGCGCACGTCGGTCTTCTCGGTCTTGAGGATGATCGCACCGGCGGACATGAACAGCGTGTCCTTGACCAGGCTGTGGCAGACCACGTGCAGCAGCGCGCCCACAAAGCCCAGGGGGGTCAGCGTGGAGAGGCCAAAGAGAATGTAGCTCACCTGGGATACGGAGGACCAGGCCAGGCGGCGCTTCAGGTGATTCTCGCGCAGCGCCAGCAGGGAGCCGGTGAACACCGTCAGCAGGGCCAGGGACATGAAGGTGGTCTGCACCCAGGAACCGCGCAGGAAATCCGCACCCAGGTAGCACAACAGCAGGCGGCAACCACCCAGCACACCGGCCTTGGTGATTACGCCGGAGAGCACGGCAGAAGCAGGGGAGGGCGCAGCCGGGTGCGCCGTGGGCAGCCAGCCGTGCAGCGGGAACAGACCCGCCTTAGCGCCGAAGCCCACCAGCATCAGCAGCGCGAAGGTCAGAACGAAGCCCTCGTGGCCTGCAACCTTCTCCGCATTCAGCACGCCGCCGGCGGTGAAGGAGAAGGTGTCCACATAGGGGCTGAGGACGAACACGCCCAGCAGCACCAGGGACGCGCCCAGCACCGAGTAGATCAGGTACTTCAGGCCCGCAGCGACGGCCTCCTTCTTGCCGGAGTGCATCACCATGGGCATCGTCAGCAGGGTCATCGCCTCAAAGAACATGTAGAAGGTGATGATGCTGCCGGAGAAGCACAGGCCCATCAGGATGCCCAGGGAGATGAGGTAGAGCGCGTAGTAGCGCTGCTCCTTGCCCTCGTGGGCCATGTAGTGGAAGGAGTAGACGCCCGCCACGGCCCACACGAAGGCCATCACGCAGGCGAAGATCTTGCCCAGCGTGTCCGCGTGCAGGAAAACGGGCAGCGTGTCGGACAGGGTGAAGAGGGTCAGCGTGAGGCCCTCCATGCACAGAACGGGGATCAGCAGCAGCACCGTGGCCGCCAGGGCCGCGATGGTCAGCGCCATGCGGGGGAGCTTGTCATCCGTCTTGCGGACGAGCAGGAGCACCAGACCGGCAATCACCGGCACCAGGATCGGGGGAAGAAGAAGGAACGACATGATACAAATGCCTCCTTAGCGTACTTAACCGAACATCCGCAGGCCTGCGGTGATCAGGTTGACGGCGGACTGGGAGAACACGCCCAGCGCAATATTGACCAGAGAGAGCAGCACCAGCGACGCATTGAAGCAGAAGCCGCGCTGGCCCTTTTCGACGGGGTAGCTCGCGCCCTCCAGCGGCTTGCGGTACAGGGTGATGACCGTGCGCAGGAAGTACATGGTGTTGAGCATGGTGGAGATGGCCAGGGTCACCAGCACCAGGCTGGCGCGGACGGGACTGAGGGCAATGCCGGCCAGGGCCAGGTTCAGCTTGCTGACGAAGCCGCCCAGGAAGGGGAAGCCAACCATCGACAGCGCGCCGATGGTGAAAGCCACGCCCGCGATGGGGCTGCGGTAGCCCGAGCCGCGCAGGTCGCGGAAGAGCTTGGAGTTGCCGCTGGCGTCCGCCAGGCCGCCTGCCGCCAGGAACAGCATGCTCTTGCACACCGCGTGGCTGAAGAGGTGGAACATGGCGGCCATCATACCGGCCTCGGTGCCCATGGCCATGCCGAGATAAATGTAGCCGATCTGGGCGACGGAGGAGAAGGCGATCATGCGGCGCACGTCGTTCTGACGCAGGGCGGAGATGGAGCCGAAGATCATGCCTGCCAGGGCGAAGACGAACAGCACATCGTCAATGCCGGTCATGGCGATCACGTCCAGGCCGATCACGCGGTACATGATCTTGATCAGCAGGAAGATGTAGCCCTTGCTGACCAGGCTGGAGAGCACTGCCTGGGAGGTGGGGGTGGAGAAGCCGTAGGCGTCCGGCACCCAGGTGTGGAAGGGGAACAGGGCGCTCTTGATGGCCAGGCCGATGGCAAACAGGGCGATGACCACCGTCAGCGGCTGGGCATATTCGCCCGTGGCTGCGATGGCCGCGACCTGCTCGCGGATGGGCTCCATCAGCAGGTGACCGGTCAGGTCGTAGAGGATCACAATGCCCAGCAGGAACAGACCGGAACCGATCAGGTTCATGATCATGTAGCGCGTGGCGGCCACCAGCGTGCGCCCGCGCTTGCGGATGGCAATCAGCGCGCAGGCGGCCAGCGTCATAATCTCCAGGAACACATAGGAGGTGAACAGGTCGTTGGTGTAAACCTGCGCCATGAGCGCTGCGGTCATCAGCAGCAGGAGGACGTAGTAGAGGCTCTGCTTGTTGGGGTCAAGGTGCTCGTCCAGCTTCTTCATGCCGCCCATGAGGGAGAGGAGCATGATGCCGGAGAAGAACAGGGCTGTGAGGGCCTCCAGGCTGCCGGTGCGGATCTCGTTGACGATGGCGCCCTTCGCAGCTTCGTTGGTCACCTCATAGTCATGGCCCATAGGGAAAACGTAGCTTTCAGCGCCGCCGAAGAACTGCGCGCACAGCAGCGCCGAGCACACGGTGACGATCAGCACCACCAGCAGCGTCCACCGGCGGGCCAGACGGGGCTTCATCACGCTGGTGTAGGCGGCGGAGGCCAGGGGAAGCAGGATGGACACGAAGGGAAGATGCTGCCAGAGGGAATAGTGAAGATGCATTACTCCTCGCCCTCCTTCCGGCACAGGGCCGTGATCTCATCGATGTCCAGGGTGTGGTAGCGGCGGTAGAGGCGGATGGTCAGCGACAGCATGACCGCCGTGACCGACACGGACACCACGATGCCCGTCAGCACCAGGCCGGCGGGGATGGGGTTGATGTACAGGGCGGTATCCACGCCGTTTTCCAGCGCGGCGGATACATCGGTCACGATGGGCGCGGTCTTGCCCTCGATGTAGCCCTTGGCGGCCAGGAACAGGAAGATGGCGTTATCCATGATGGAGAAGCCGATGATCTTCTTGATCATGTTCCTATGCAGCAGCAGCGTCGTGAAGCCGATGCCGAAGAGCACCATCGCGGCCATTTCCACATAGTTGGTCAGGAAACTCATTTACATGTCCCCCTTTCGGAAGAGGGTATAGAAGGCGTACATCGTGCAGCAGACCACCAGGCCCACGGCGATGTTCAGGTAGGGGATGAGGCCGGCGGAGAAGAGCATGCCCTGGGTGCCGGGGGTGAAGATGCTGGGCAGATGGTTTGCGCCGGTGAAGAAGGAGTACGTCTTGGAACAGGCGTAGAAGGCCAGCGCCATGAGGCTGACGATCTGGAAAGTCTTGAAGGTGAAGAAGCGCTCGGTCTTCTTGAAGCCGAAGGCGTTCAGGTACAGGATGAGGCCTGCGCCCATGATCGCGCCGCCGGAGAAGCCGCCGCCGGGGCTGATGTGGCCGTTCATGACGACGTAGATGCCAAAGAGCAGGATCAGCGGCACCAGCAGGTTCGCCTGGTGCTGCAGGATCATGTCGTGCTTGGGCTCGTACATGCGGTCGTCCGCTTCAGCCTCCAGCATTTCGGTGGTGGGCTTGCCATCCTTGCTGGGGGCCAGGCGCAGCAGCACCAGCACCGTGATGGCTGCCACGAACAGCACGTTGGACTCGCCCAGGGTATCGAAGGCGCGGTAGTCCAGGATCATGCCGGCAACGATGTTGACTGCGCCGGTCTGAGTGAGACCGTGTTCCATGTAGTGCTCGGACACGCCGCTGACGTTGGCGGGGTTATCGGGGCTGCCGTAGGGCGGCAGGTTGGCGGCGGTGTTGATCAGCAGGGCGATGATGCCCACGCACATCACCACGCTCATGATGATGTACACCCAGCGCATCAGCTTGCTGCCCTTGCTGCGGGCCCACTGGTGGAGGGTGCCGTAGACGCGCTGCTCGCGCGCCAGGGCGGCGTGGCGGCGCTCCTCCAGCGCCAGCTCCTGGGCGGCATGGTGATGCTCGCTGTCCACCAGGTGATCGGCGCTCTGAGCCTCCAGCTCCTTCGTCAGCGCGTCATCCAGGGCCGTGGAGCCTGTCTCCAGCCAGCGCAGGAGACGGGGCCACCAGCTGTTTTCATAATCAGGCCTCAGCTTCGCCATTGTGCTTCGCCTCCTCCTGGGTGTCGTTCTTTTCGGCTGCCTTCTGAATGTCGATGGCGTGGATTTTCTTCAGCGTCACGAACAGCAGCAGGCTGGTGATGCCCGCGCCCACAGCGGCCTCGGTGATGGCCAGGTCGGGGCTCTCCAGCAGGATCCAGATGACCGACATGGCCAGGGACTGGCTCATGAAGATCACCAGCGAGGTCAGCAGATCCTTCGTCATGGACACGCTGATGGCGCAGAAGATTGCGAAGATCAGCAGGATGATGCCCAGCATTTCCATCTCACTGCACCTCCTCAGATTCGGTTTCGGCGGACGCAGCAGCTTCCGCCAGCGCCTCGGGAGCCTTCTCGTGCTCCACGTAGGCCTGGTCAAGAATCTCCGCGTCCTTGCCCAGCTCGTCGTTGATGGTGACCTCCAGCCGGCCGATCAGGTGGCCGGAAACGGGGCTGGTCAGCCACAGGAAGACAATGACCACCAGCATCTTGCCGGAGGCGACGGTGAAGCCCGTGGCGACGATCACGCCCAGCAGCATCAGCAGGATGCCCACCGTGTCGATCAGCGCGGCGGCATGCACGCGGCTGAGGGCGTAGCGGAACTTATACACGCCCACAACGCCGGACAGCAGGCAGAACAGACCGCCCAGCGTCAGCACGGCGGAAAGGACAAAGCGAACCCAATCAAGCATCGTGGCGGCCCTCCTCCCTCTGGCGGCGCTTCTCGCGGTAAATGCCCATGTACACCTTCGTCAGCAGCACAACGGCCAGGAAGGAGAGCATGGTGTAGATCATGGCGATATCCACCAGCCAGCCCTCAGCCATCATGAAGGAGAGGATGCAGATGGTGATGACGATGAGCGTGCCCATCATGTTGACGGCGATGACGCGGTCAGCGATGCGGGGGCCGCGGATGGCGCGCACCAGGCAGGCCAGCAGCAGCGCGCCGATGACCACCAGCGCGCCGGTGTAGAGCACATTATACGCTTCAGTCATGGCTGTCCGCCTCCTTTGCCTTGCCTTCCAGCTTCATCACGCGGTCTTCCATATCAAAGCCCTCCTGGCCCACATCGAAGGACGTGTCCAGGCAGTGGATGAGGAACTCGTCCTCCTGCACGTCGATGGTGATGGTGCCGGGGGTCATGGTGATGGAGTTGGCCAGCACCACTTTGCCCGCATCGGTGCGGAGCCGCGTGCGGAAGCTGGTGACCTCCGGCTCGATCACCATCGTCGGCGACCAGATCAGCTTCATCACGCCCCAGGCGGACTTGAACACCTCGCCCACCAGGTAGAAGAAGTACCCGACGATCAGCGGCAGACGCTTGGCGATCCGCCACTCCTGTTTGGGCGAGTACCCCATGAATGCGCACATAAATGCGTAGAGCGCCGCGCACACGATCAGGCCGACGATGGCGATTTCCGCCGTCCACTGACCGTTGAGCAGCACCCAGAAACCAAAGAGCAGGAAATACATGTGGAATGCCTCCCGTTTTGACCTTCTTCGGCACTTTCCGTGCCGCATGGTATTGTAAACCTTCCTATTAAAGAAGTCAAGGGTATTCGTGAATTTTATATGAACTGACGCGGCGTGAAAATACGGACGTGAATGCCGAGGAAATCGTTACAATTCCCCCATTGCCCGGCGTAGGGAAACATGGTATAATACCCTCGTATATGAATGCTGAAAGGTGGAAGCCTGATGATGAAGCGCATTGCAGCCCTGCTGCTGCTCCTTGTGATGATGGGTACGGCAGCTGCGGCCGAGGTGGAGGCGAGCCCCGTGCTGAACGCTGCCTTCTCCATGCTGGAAGCGGGGAATCCCTTCTTGGTGCGATACAACGAGCTGACCGGCTCCGGGGTGGAGGCGGTGTTCGAGCTGGGCGCGCCCTATTTCTTTGGCGGTAAGCACGATTACGAGAGCTATGGCGAGCCCCACATGTACCTGCGTCTGCCGGATTATGCCAAGCGCAAGTGCTGGGAGACCACCCATTTCTACCGCAAGAACGCCGAGTACCTCTACGGCTTTGATTGCTCCGGCTTCACCCAGTGGGTGTATTCCGAGCAGGGCTGGCCGGAGCATCCGGCGCTGGATCAGATGATCCTCAACTACGGCAAATACGGCAAGAAGAACCACATCTTCACCCACCGCAAGGGCCAGGAGATGCCCCCGTGGGACGAGCTGGCGAGCCACCTTGTGCCCGGCGATCTGCTGGTTGGCAAGCTCCACGGCGCGCGCCATGTGATGATGTTTTGCGGCACCCTCCGCGATTTCGGCTACACGGCGGAGGAGGTTCCGGAGCTTGCGCCCTACCTGGATTACGCGCTGGTGATCCACTGCGGCCCGAACTTCGCCTACACCACCCGCATCCAGGCGTGGCTGGACGCGCAGACGGATCCCTACTATGACGGCGTGCTGACCACCGACGGCGGCGTGGCGGTGTCCATCATCGGCGTGCCCTTTGCCGATGCGCCCCATCAGGAGCACCTCGGCGTGACGGATTTCGCCTGGTTCGACCTGCCCGACGGGACGCCCCTGACCATCTGGGATCTGCCCTCGGCGACTTCCTTCTGCTGGTTCCGGTGGAATGTTGAGTGATTTCTTCACGGCAGTGCGGTGCGCATTGCCGTTTTTCTGTGCAGCAAAAGTGCAATCCGCCTGTTGAAATTCGGCCCGGATTTGTAGTACAATAGTGCGCATACCCGTATGACGAGGTGCCCGGCGAGCTGCGCCGGCGTAAGGAGGTTGTCCCTATGTATCGCATTGTGAAAAAGCGCGTGCTGAATCCCACGGTCACGCTGATGGAAATCGAAGCCCCCCTGGTGGCCCGCAAGGCGCTGCCGGGCCAGTTTATCATCTTCCGCATCGACGCGGAGGGCGAGCGCATCCCGCTGACCATCGCCGGGTATGACCGCGAGCGCGGCACCGTCACCATCATCTTCCAGAAGGTCGGCTACACCACCGAGAAGCTCGACACGCTGAACGAGGGCGACGCGCTGCTGGACTTCGTCGGCCCCCTGGGCGAGCCGAGCCACACCGAGGGCGTGAAGCGCGCGGCGGTCATCGGCGGCGGTCTGGGCGTGGCGATCGCGTACCCCCAGGCCAAGGCCCTGCATGAGGCCGGCTGCGAGGTCGACCTGATCGTCGGCTTCCGCAATGAGGATCTGATTATCCTCCAGGACGAGCTGACCGCCGCCTGCGCCGAGCTGACCGTCATGACCGACGACGGCTCCAATGGCAACAAGGGCTTCGTCACCCAGGCGCTCCAAAGCAAGCTGGAGGCGGGCGTCAAGTACGACGAGGTCATCGCCATCGGCCCGCTGCCCATGATGCGCGCGGTGTGCGATCTGACCAAGCCCTACGGGGTCAAGACCATCGTCTCCATGAACCCCATCATGATCGACGGCACGGGCATGTGCGGCGGCTGCCGCATCACCGTCGGCGGCCAGACGAAGTTCGCCTGTGTCGATGGCCCCGACTTCGACGGCCACCTGATCGACTGGGACGAGGCCATCGCCCGCAGCCGCATGTTCCGCCCGGAAGAGGCCAAGGCCAAGGAGAAGCTGAACCATGTCTGCCGCCGCGAAGCCATGGCGGACGCTGCGATGAAGGGAGGCAACTGACATGCCGAACATGAGCCTGAAGAAGAACCCCATGCCCGAGCAGGAGCCCTCCGTCCGCGCGGCCAATTTCAAGGAGGTCGCCCTGGGCTACACCCGCGAAATCGCCATGGAAGAGGCGGACCGGTGCCTGGGCTGCAAGCACGCGCCCTGCGTCACCGGCTGCCCGGTGAATGTGCCGATCCCGAATTTTATCGCCAAGATCAAGGAGGGCGACTTCCAGGCCGCCTATGACATCATCCGCATGCAGAACGGCCTGCCCGCCATCTGCGGCCGCGTCTGCCCCCAGGAGACGCAATGCGAGAGCAAGTGCGTGCGCGGCATCAAGGGCGAGCCCGTGGGCATCGGCCGCCTGGAGCGCTTCGCTGCCGACTGGGCCATGAACGAGGGCAAGGTTTCCGCCGAGACCGCCCCCAGGAACGGCAAGCGTGCCGCCGTGGTCGGCTCCGGCCCTGCGGGTCTGACCTGCGCCGCTGATCTGGCCCGCGCGGGCTGGGACGTGACGGTCTACGAGGCCCTCCACACCCCCGGCGGCGTGCTGATGTACGGCATCCCTGAGTTCCGCCTGCCCAAGACGCTGGTGCAGAAGGAGATCGACAACATTCGTGCCCTGGGCGTGAAGATCGTTACCAATGCGGTGATCGGCCGCGCCCTCACGGTGGATGAGCTGCTCAACGACGAGAAGTACGACGCGGTTTTCGTGGGCTCTGGCGCGGGACTGCCGAACTTCCAGCGCATCCCCGGCGAAAGCCTGTGCGGCGTGTACAGCGCCAATGAGTTCCTGACCCGCATTAACCTGATGAAGGCCTACACCTTCCCCCAGGCGGATACGCCGGTGAAGGTCGGCAGCAAGGTCGCTGTTGTCGGCGGCGGCAATGTGGCCATGGACGCGGCCCGCTGTGCCAAGCGTCTGGGCGCGGAGGTGTACATTGTATACCGCCGCTCTGAG